>JAUIME010000110.1 GCA_030433195.1 bacterium | reverse complement strand
AATCCCGACGGAACGGTCTTCTTGAACTGACCGAACCGCAGGACCACGCCCTCGGACTCGGCGGGAACCGTGTAGAAAGCCGACCATGCGATCGCGATCAACAGCAGGAAGACGGCGGCGGCGCCGATCATCTTCGGAGTGATCTCGACCGGACGGCCTTCGAAAAAATCCATGCCCCTTCTCTGGGTCATTTGTTCAGTCTCCTGGGGTTCGAAACTGCACGGGCAAACGCTCTCTCACGGCGACGATCCCGTGCGATCTCCCGACGTGTCGCGCCTCGGCCGACGAGCGGTGCGGCGAGGGAGGACGGACCACGAGTCTAGCAACGTCCTATGACGGTTGGCGGGCCGGGAGCGGACGAGACCGCGTCCTCGAGCTGCCGAGGGCACGGCCTACGCTCGAATCGCGAGAAGATTCGATCCGTATCCGCGCTACCCATCCCATCGGACGGAAACGCCTTCGACTTGTGAAGTTCCGGCCGCGGGCGCGCCGTCATTCGGAGGTCGGATTCGCCCGCGCGAGCTCGGCTCGATGCGCGGCGAGGAGAGCGCCCGCCGCCTCGTGCTCGGGATGGGTCGGGTCGCTCGCGATGCGTTCCAGGAGCGGGAACGCCGCCTCGCGCGGCCCGAGACGCTCGATGACCTCGAGCATCATCTCGAGCATCACCTCGTGCTGCCCGACCGGGGACTCGTCAACGAGCGCCTCGAGCTCGGACGGCAGGCGATCTTCCTCGCCCGCGACGCGTGCGCGCGCGTACATCGTCCAAGCGCGCTCGGCGTAGTCATCCTCGCGGATCGCGGCATCGACGAGATCGTCGAAGATGCTCGGGACGCGCTTCGTTCCCGCGAGGATCTCCGCCGCGGCCAACGCGCCCGGGATTCTCGAGATCGTATCCGCGCGTAGCGACTCGAGGAGCCACGGGGCGATACACGCGGCATCGGCCCCGTACTCGCCCATCCGCTCGACGACCTCGTACGGGAAGTCGTACGCGCCGCGATCGATCGCCTCCGCGACGCGCGGCAAGATCGCCTCGGGATCCGCACGCAGCTCGATCAGCGCCAGCGCGGCACTCTCCGAGACGTCGGGATCTCGGTGATGGAACAGTCGCATCAGTGGATCGATCGCTTCCGGCCGCCCCGTCTCGCGTAGGCCATCGACGAGCGTCTCGGCGTCGATCGCGGGATCCGCGCTATCGACGAGATCCGTGAGACGCGCGATTCCTTCCTCGGGATCGATGGCGGCGAGGGCTACCGCGATCGACGTGCGTTCCATCCCGTCCTCGTCCTCGGCCGGATCGACGTCGAACGCCGCGATCAGATCCGGGATCGCCTCACGCGCGTCGGCGCCGTACGCGCTCAAAACGTCGAGAACGTTCCAATCGAGCAACCCGCGCTTGTCGCGGAGTCGCCAAGCGAGGGTCGGAACGACTTGCGACGCGGGAAGCCCGGCAGCGAGGATCGCGTCGCCGAGACCGTTGTCGAGCTCGCGCTCGAGTTGCTCCGGATCCGAGGCGATCCGCGACAAACGCTCGGCCACGATGGCACCGCCGGTCTCCGGTTGCTCGGCGAGTACGGTATAGAGCGTCCGCGCGGCGTCATCGGATCCACTGTCGAGCAGTCGCGCGATCCGATCGCGATGACTTGCCGCGCCGTCCTGCGCGACGACTCCACCAAGCGCGATCGCCGCGAGCCGCGGCGAGAGATTCGGGTTCTCGAGCTCGCCTCGAAGCCATTCGGTCGATGCATCGGA
Source organism: bacterium (assembly GCA_030433195.1). Classification (GTDB taxonomy): domain Bacteria; phylum Planctomycetota; class JACOTG01; order JACOTG01; family JAUIME01; genus JAUIME01. The sequence goes on along the minus strand of JAUIME010000110.1, from coordinate 9,132 downwards.
CGCGATCGACGCCGCGCACTCGAGGATCCTCGCACGATCGTAATCCTCGAGATCGCCCGAGGCGTACACGTCGCAGAGTTCGGGCAGCGCATCGCGCGCCACGGCACCGAGGCCGGTCAATCCTCGCAAGGCGCGTTCGCGCTCGAAGTCGCTCCCCATGCGCAGCCGGCTCGCGAGGAGGCGGGCTGCTTCGGCAGTCGGGGGTCGACTCCCCGCGACGACCTCGAGCGCCCGGATCCTCACCATGTCACGTTCGTGATCGAGCCGCGGCGCGACCATCGCCAAGCAACTCGACGGCAGATCTCGCAGCTTGGAAACCGCGCACCCCGAGGTGCATCCCCCCGAAGACTCGAGCTCCATCGCGTGAAGCAGCATCTCGTACGCCGACTCTCGGTCCTCCGAAGTTCGAAGCGCGTGACCGCCCGCCGCGAGGAGCCAGTCGACGTCGTCGGGATGCTCACGCCGGACCCAATCGACCGGGTCGATACCGGCACTCTCGAGGCGCTCGAAGTACTCGGCCTCGCCTCGAAAGTCGCGTCCCGAGATGCCACGTCCCTCGTCGGCCACGATGCCGCGCAGCCGGCTTTGCATGGCGGGATCGAGCGCGCCACCGCGCAACAGCCCGGCCATCGCGATCCGTCGCAGCCGGTCGTCGTCGCTCTCGAGCATCGACTCGAAGCGCGCGCGATTCGAGGGATGCCCGGGCGCGGTACTCGCGATCCAGGTCGTCGCTTCGACACGCTCGTCCGCATCTCCGATCTCGACGAGCCGCCAGAACGACGCGACGACCTCGTCGAGGTCGCCTCCTGCCGGCGCCGGGAAGAACCAAAGCGCTTCGACCGCCTCCGATCGCACGCGTCGCGAGGGATCGGTGACCGCCGCGCACAAGAGCGATCGATCGTCGGGGCCGGGTCCGGCCACACTCGTCGACACCACGGCCAACGCGCCGACGGCACCCGTCCGCACGATCGGATCGGGGTCGCTCGTCAGAGCGCGTGCGATGGTGCCGATTCGAGCGTCGACCGCGACGTGATCGCGAAGCGCCACGACGGCCGCACGCCGTCGCCATCGCGTCTCGTCGCTCGCGGTTCGAGCCACGAGATCCGACACGATCTCGCGAAACCGACCCTGAACGTTCTCGACGGCCTCGGCGAGAAGATCCAAAGCGTCACGTCGGGCTCCGCTCGGCAGCGCGTCGACGGCGTCGACGATCGGCAGGACGACGTCGACTCCGGCCGCCACGAGCGCCTTCGCCGAGGCCGCGTCCCGATCGCGAACGAAGCATTCCCAGTACTCTCGCTCGACGTCCCCGAAGGCGACGCGCGAAACGTCCGAGTCCGCGAGGGCCGATGCCGCGAAGCCCCACGTCCCCGTCGCGAAGATCAGCCCCGCCGCGAGCACCATCCGGACGGGACACGCACGAGAGTTTCGGGCAGCGACTCTCGGCCGAACGTGCGAGCGCTCGTTCCCCTCTACGACGGACTCGATCGTGGTACACGACGGACGCTCGGACATTGCAGTCTCCTCGTACCGACCCCGAAGATCGAGCGAGAGAGAAAGCACAAGTCGTGCCGGGAGATATAGCGAAACGGGAAGCGGTCGAGAAAGCTCGCAGCGGGCAATCCGCCCGATCCGGAGTCGTGGACGAAGTCACCGGGACGTAACGGGGTTTCGCCGACGAATCATCGGCGTCGACGCGACCCCGCGCAGGACCTCAGTTGTCGTGCGGCAGGTGGACGACGCTGCAGTAGCGGTCGATCATGCCGACGAGCCCCTGGAAACCCCTGCCCGCGTTCTGCTTGACGATGTAACCGCTCGCCGAATGTTCCTTGTAAGCGCGCTCGATGTCACGAGGATCCGCCGAGGTCGAAAACATGAAGACCACCGAGTCCCGCAGCGACTCGTCGTTGCGGATCACGCTCAAGAACTCGAACCCGTCCATACGCGGCATGTTGATGTCGAGCAGGATGACGTACGGCTTGCGCAGCGGCGGCGACTCGTCATTTCCGCGCAGGCATTCGAGAGCGGCCAGACCGTCGTGCGCCACCTCGGTCGGGTTCTCGACCTTGGCCCGCCGTAGCGCGCGGCGGAGCGCCTCCACGTCGATTTCGTCGTCATCGACGATGAGGATCGTCGCCGCCTTCTGTTTCATGTCGAACTTCATGGGGTCTCTCCGAGCGTGATACGCCTCGGCCATTCCAACAAGAATCGCGCGCCACGTCCACTTTCTTGCGCGACACGAACCGAGCCCCCGTACGTGTTCACGATTCGTCGGATGATCGCGAGCCCCATCCCGCCCGTCTCGGAGTTACTGCGCGGTCCCACGGTCTGAAGCGCCTTGAAGATCCGCTCCGCAAACTCGGGATCGATCCCCGGGCCGTCATCTTCGACCGTAAACAAGAATCGCTCGCCGCGATCTTCGCAACGTAGACTCACCCTGCCTTCGTCGCGGTCGTGGTGTTGGATCGCATTCATCACCAGGTTGCGAAAGCAACACTCGAGCGGCGACTCCAACGTCTCGATTTCCGGAAACTCGCCCTCGATCTCGATGACGAAACCCGGAGGCACGTCGAGCATCTCGACGGCTCGGCGTACGAGCCCTCCGACGTCGACCCGCGTCGTCTGACCCCGCTGCAGACCGGCGCGCGAGAAGAGCAAGAGGCCGTCGAGCAACGAGTTCATGCGCTCGATCCGGTGACGAATGCTCTCGAGACGTTCCTTCGATTCGCCATCGAGCGAAGCGCCGGCATCCTCGAGCACCCATTCGGTGAGATTGTCGATGGCACGCAGCGGCGAGCGCAAGTCGTGGGAGGCCACGAAGACGAAGTTCTCGAGATCTTCGTTGATGCGTTCGAGCTCTTGCGAAGCGCGACGGCGCTCTTGCTCGAGCGCCTTGCGCTCGCTGATGTCGACGACCGTCGCCAAGACGAACAAACCGGCTTCGGTCTCGATCGGACGCAGTCCCACCTCGACGGGGATCTCGCTTCCATCGCCTCGTCGCGCGAACAGATCGCGGCCCACCCCCATCATGCGCCCCTCGGGTTTGCGCAGGAACTCGCGGCGTTCGCCCTCGTGGGTCACGCGGTCTCGTTCCGGAAGCAGCGTCTCGACGCGCTTCCCGAGAAGGTCTTCGCGGCGGTAGGCGAACACTCGCTCGGCCTCGCCGTTCAGCAGGACGATCGCGCCCGATCCGTCGACCATCACGACCGCCATCGGGGCGGCTTCGATGATCGTCCGATAGAGATCGGCGACATCGATTCCCTTGTCACCCTGCAACGTATCGTCGCGCATGGGTGTCTCCAATTGCCGTCCGCAGAATCGAGTCCTCGTGGTCACGATCCGCCGTTCTATCGGGGTTCGGCCGCGAGCGGTCGCCGCAGTGTAGCCATTCACCTTCGATCTCCAAAGAAAAAGCGCCCGAGCGACACGATCGCGTTTGCTACAAAGCGCGCTCCTCCCGGAGCCCCGTCATGTCCGAGACCTCGCCGAAGCCGCTCGACCCCGACGCGGACATCGAGTTGCGCACGATCGTCCGCAGCGAGCTCTCGATGCTCGGACGACTCGCGGCGCCGATGGTCGTGAGCCAGGTCGCGATGCTGACCATGGGTCTCGTCGACACGGCGATGGTCGGCCGGCTCGGGGCCCACGCGCTCGCGGCCGTCGCGCTCGGCGATCTCTGGGCGTTCGGAACCCTCATCATCGCGCAAGGCATCATCATGGGGATCGACCCCTTGGTGACGCAGGCGCACGGGCGAGGCGACGGTGCGACTTCGGGGCTCGCGCTGCAGCGCGCGCTCGTCCTCTCCGTGCTGGTGTCGATTCCCGTCGCCGCTCTGTGGTACGTCGCCGAACCCGCCCTGGTGTTCTTCGGGCAAGATCCGGCTCTCGCCGCCGACGCGGGACGATACACGAGCGCGCAGGTGTTCGGGATCGCGCCGTACCTCGTCTTCGTCGCGCTTCGCCACTACCTGCAAGGCCGAGAGAAGATGTTCGCGCCACTCGTCGCGATCCTCGTCGCGAACCTCGCGAACGTCGTGTTCAACTGGGCGCTCATCTACGGGAACCTCGGTTGCCCGGCGCTCGGCATTCGCGGCTCGGCGATCGCGACGGGGCTGTCGCGAACGGTGCTCGCGCTCGGACTCGCCGGCTGGGTCGTCGCGCGCGGATTGCATCGTGACGCTTGGGTCCCGTGGAGCCGTGCCGCGTTCGATGCGAACGGACTGCGCACGATCCTCCGCTACGGAATCCCGATCGGTCTGCAGTTCGGGCTCGAGATCTGGGCCTTCAACGCATCGGGCATGCTTGCGGGCGGCCTCGGCAAGATCCCGCTCGCCGCGCACATCATCGTGCTGCGTTTGTCGTCTCTCTCCTTCATGATGCCCGTCGGCATCTCGATCGCCGCGGCGACGCGCGTCGGGAACCTCATCGGCGCCGATCGAAGACGTCGCGCGCAGAAGGCCGCCTTCATCGCACTCGGGGCGGGTGGCGCCGTCATGACGATCGCGGCGGTTGCGTTCGTCGTGTTCCGACACGTCCTGCCGCAGGTCTTCACAGACGACGTATCCGTGATCGCTCTCGCGGCGTCGGTCCTCCCCATCGCCGCCGCGTTCCAACTGTTCGACGGGGTGCAGTGCGTCGGCGCGGGAATCCTCCGCGGGATCGGAACCACGCGGCCTGCGGCGGTCATCAACCTCGTCGGCTTCTACGCGTTCGCGCTGCCGCTCGGTTGGACGCTCGCCAATCCGCTCGGCCTCGGGCTCGCGGGGATCTGGTGGGGACTCGCGGCGGGCCTCGGCATCGTCGCCGTCCTGCTCGCGGGTTGGGTCACGTGGCGCGGGCCCTCCCACCTCGCTTAGCCGGGACTCGCGCATCGGCCTCCGACGGAATCCCAACGAACCGCGCTGTTTTTTCTCAATCTGAACGCATCCGGACGTCGATCTTCCAGGTGCCGGGATCTCTCGCTCCCGCATCGCGTAAACAAGAGTCGTCAAAGACCGGAAGCCCGTTGCGGCCCGGTGACGGCTCCGATACAGTCGGCCCGTTCCCGGCTGCCGGATCCCTCTCTCGCCGGAATCCCTCGAATTGCCCCGTACGGAGTCACCGCCATGAAGAGTCGTTTCTCGACGAATCTGTGGGTCACGATGCTGACCTTCTTGCTCGCCCTCGACCCCGCCATCGCGTGGGCGCTCTTGGTCCAAGAGACGACCGAATCCCCCGAGGTGGCCGCCGACGAAACCGCGAGCGAGCCCGAGATCGAACCGCTGCTTCCCGACTCGTGGTTGAAGTCGATGCAGTGGCGCAGCATCGGACCGGCCAACATGGGCGGACGCATCACTTCGATCGCGGTCGCGCACGACGACTCCAGCAAGTATTGGATCGGCACCGCGGGCGGCGGGCTCCTCAAGACGACGAACAACGGCATCGACTACGAACACCAGTTCGAGGACTATCCGACCTCTGCGATCGGCGACGTGCAGGTCGCGCCGTCCGACTCGAACATTCTTTGGGTCGGCACCGGCGAAGCGAACCCGCGCAACAGCGTCTCGTGGGGCAACGGTGTCTACAAGTCCGTCGACGGCGGCGACACATGGGAACACAAGGGACTCGACGAGACCTTCCAGATCGGACGCATCGCGATCCATCCGGAGAACCCCGACGTCGTGTACGTCGGCGCTCTCGGTCGGCTGTGGGGAACCAACGAACAGCGCGGTCTGTTCAAGACGACCGACGGCGGTGACACCTGGGAGAAAGTCCTCTACCTCGACGACAAGACGGGCATCATCGACGTCAAGATGAAGCCCGACGATCCCGAGACGATGGTCGTGGCGACCTACGAACGACAGCGCGACGGCTTCGATACGAACGACCCCATGAAGAAGTGGGGAGCCGGCAGCGGCCTGCATCGCACGACCGACGGCGGCGCGACGTGGCAGAAGCTGACCGACGGGCTCCCGACGCGCACGCTGGGGCGCATCGGCATCGACTGGTACGCGAGCGAGCCGAACGTGATCTTCGCGGTCGTCGAATCCGAACGCATCACGCAGATTCCGGAAGACACGGCTTTCGTCGGCGTGTCGGGGGAAAACGCCGGCAACTTCGGCGCGCGGATCACCGAGGTCGAAGCCGAGGGGCCGGCCGCCAAGGCGGGCCTCGAGGTCGGCGACGTCGTCATCCGCATCGAGAACGACGCGATCTTGTCGTACTCGCGGTTCGTGTCGGTCGTGAGGAAGTATCGAGCCGGAGCGACGGTGCGCTTCGAAGTCGTCCGCGACGGCGAAGTCGAGTCGATCGACGTGACGTTCACGCAACGCCCCGAAGAGAAGGAAGATCAGCCCGAGGGTGAAGAAGCGCCCCCCGCCGAAGCGGCCGAAGAGTCGACCGACGAAGCGTCGGAGGAAGCCGCGGAAGAAGCGTCCGAGGAGGAAGCATCCGAAGAGGCCTCGGGCACCGACGATCCTGCGGCGGACGAAAGCACCGAAGCTCCCGCCGGCGAAGAAGCCGCGCCTCCGGCGCAACCCGCGGCGAAGAACAAGGAAGACTCCTCGGTTCAGGTCGAGAGCGGCAAGCCCGTGAAGCCGGCGCCCGGATCGCGCAACGTCGAGGCTCCGGAGGAATCGGCCGACGAGACGACCGCACAAGAGGAAGAGACCGAAGAGCAGACCGAAGAAGAAGCGGAAGAGCGCGACCAGCGTGAAGTCGAAGAAGGCCCCTTCAGCATCGGCCTCGGAGGCCAACGCGAGAACGTCCAGGATCAGCAAGGCGAAGACGGGTTCGAGTATGGCGGCATCTATCGCTCCGACGATGCGGGACTCACGTGGAAGCGCATCAACTCGCTGAACCCGCGCCCGATGTACTACAGCCAAATCCGAGTCGATCCGTCGGACGACTCCTACCTCTACGTTCTCGGCACGCAGCTCTACCGATCGAAGGACGGTGGCGAGACCTTTACGAGCGACGGCGGCAACGGCGGGGTCCACGTCGACCATCACGCGTTGTGGATCGACCCGGCCGACGGGCGTCGCATGATTCTCGGCAACGACGGCGGCATCTACGTCACCTACAGCCGCATGGACCACTGGGACCACCACAACCACGTCGCGATCGGGCAGTTCTACCGCGTCACGACCGATGCGACGCGCGACTATCGCGTGTACGGCGGCCTGCAAGACAACGGATCGTGGGGCGGACCGAGCGTCACGCGCAACGACTCGGGTCCCGCGAACGAAGACTGGTTCCGCGTCGGAGGCGGAGACGGCTTCGTCTGCGCGGTCGATCGCGACGACCCGAATCTCGTCTACTCGGAGAGCCAGAACGGATCGCTCGGGCGCATGCATCTCGTGACCGGCGAACGCGGCTTCCTGCGACCGCGAGCTCCTCGAGGTACGCGCTACCGCTTCAACTGGAACACGCCGTTCCTGCTCTCGCATCACAACACGAAGATCTACTACGCGGCCGGCAACCACGTCTTCCGGTCGCTGGACCGCGGCAACAACATCGAGGCCATCTCTCCGGAGATCACGGCGTCCGATCGCGGCAGCGCGACCGCACTCGCCGAATCTCCGCGCGACGCGAAGGTCCTCTACGTCGGCACCGACGACGGCGCGCTGTTCGGCACGCGTGACAACGGCGCGACGTGGCAGGACCTCTACTCGCCCGCCGCCGAAGAAGCGTCCGACGACGAAGGTCGGAGACGCGGGCGGGGCCGCCGAGGCGGTCGCCCCGGAGGCGAGGGCGCACGCCCCGAGGCCGCCCGTGGCGAACGAGCCGGAGGCGGACCGGAAGGCGCTCGCCGACGCGGCCCGCGCGACGCCGGCGAGCGAGGTCGCCCGGGCGCTCCGCGCGCCGCGGCGGCCGAAGGCGAGTCGGGTTCCTCGGCGCCCTCCTCACCCGATGCGGAATCCGCCGGCGACAAGGCTGCCGCCGATCCGCTCTCGGGCACGTGGAAAGGCCGCGTCATGGCCGAGATGATCCCCGAGGGTCAAGGCGAGATCACGATCTCGTTCCGACGCGATGACGAAGGAGCGTGGGTCGGATCGTTCGAATCCGAATACGGCGAGAGCGACATCGCCGACGTCTCGATCGCCGAAGACGGTGAAACGGTCACGTTCGTCGCCTCGAACGACATGATGTCTCTCGACTTCAAGGGCAAGCTCTCGGGTGACTCGATCAAGGGCTCGGCCTCGGCCGCCGCGATGGGCTTCTCGATGGATTTCGAGGCCAAGCGCGAAAGCGCCGCCCTAGCCGACGATGCCGGATCCGCGGCGCCCAAGACGACGTCGCTCGCCGAGCTCGTTCCGGAACGGCGATGGGTGAGCTCGATCGAGGCGTCCCGCGCCGAAGCCGGCCGCGTCTACGTCACGCTCGACGGCCACCGATCCGACGACGACGAACCGCACGTCTACGTCTCGGAAGACTACGGCAAATCGTGGCGATCGATTCGCAGCAACCTCCCCACCGCGGCGGGAACGACGCGTGAGATCCGCGAAGATCTGGAGAACCCGAACGTGCTCTATCTCGGCTGCGAGTTCTCGGCGTGGGTGTCGATCGACCGCGGCGAGACCTGGACGTCGCTCAACACCAACTTGCCGACCGTCGCCGTCCACGACTTCGAGCTCCATCCGACCTCGGGGGAACTCGTGGCGGCAACCCACGGCCGAAGCCTCTGGATCCTCGACGTCTCGACCCTTCGACAGCTCTCCGCCGAAGCGATGAACGAACGCGTCAAGCTCTACGAGCCGAAGCCCGCAGTGCGTTGGCGTTCGATGCCCTCGCGCGGCGGCACGCTGCGCGCTTTCAAGGGTGAGAACCCGGCAGAAGAAGCGGTGATCGCGTACTCGCTCGGAAGCAACGCGCGCGCCGTTCGCCTCGAGATCGTCGGCCACGACGGGCGAGCGATCCGAACGCTCGACGCACCGAGCGAAGCGGGCCTGCACCACGTTGCATGGGACCTGCGCCTCGAGTCGCCTCCCGCCCGCGAAGGTCGTGGCGGACGTCGATTCCAGCGGCGCGGCCGCCCCGTCGAGTCCGGCAGCTACGGCATCGCGCTCACGGTCGACGGCACGACGTATACGAGCTCGATCGAAGTGACCGGCGATCCCGGATACCCCGATGACCGCTGGATGCAGTTCGAAG
>JAUIME010000109.1 GCA_030433195.1 bacterium | reverse complement strand
GGAGCCAGCGTCTCGCGCGGGGCGGTGTGCTTGGCGTCGCGCATCGTCGCTCCGCGAATACCGAGCGAGGGGCCGCCGAGGATCGATGCGTGGTGGGTCAGCCCGACTCGCGAGGTGGTCGCGCGGACGCTGCGCGCTGGCGTCGCGCTGCGGGAAGCCTCCCGGGGGCTGGGGCACGCGCTGCGCTGTGTCGCGGGGTTCTACGGGCGGTCGACCGAGCCCGATCTGTGGGAGGCGTATCCGTTGGCCGGCCACGGGGCGGTCGAGTCTCCCGCGGTGTTCTTGCTCGTCGCCGACGCGGATGACGCCGATGCGCTTCTCGCTGCCGCGCCGCGGATGCTGCGCGACGCGATCGAGCTGTTGGACGGCTGCTCGTGCGCCAAGGGGTGCGGCTCGTGCACGGGTCGGCATCCCCGCCTCGGCCGGGAACTGCACGGCGGCGGCCCGTTCGAGGAGCCGGGCCGCGGCTTCACGACTCCCGATCGGCACGAGGCCGTGAGGCTGGGGCGCGCCCTGCTCGATCCGGCGCCGACCCGTGCGTCCTCTCCTTGACCCCCGTCGACGACACCGTTTACAATTCCTGCCCCGTTGCGGGCGGGTATGCCGGAGGCAGCCCGAAATCCCACCGGTGCGCGAACTTCTCGCGAGCCGTACCCAGTCACTCTAGGGGTCCTACACGATGATTTCGAACATCCTGCGCCGCGGTGCGCTCGTGCGCACTTGCCTCGCGTGTTTCGTCCTTTCGTTCGCGCCGGCCTTTGGCGGCGACATCGAAGACGGCAAGAGCCTGCTCGAAGAGGGCAAGCTCGAAGAAGCCGTCGCGGCATTCGAGCGAGCGCTCGAAGCCGAGCCCGAGAGCGTCGACGCGCGCATCGGCCTCGCACGGGTGATGATCCTCTGGAACGAGATGCAGGAGGCGACAACCTACCTCGAGCCCGTTCTCGTCGCGCACCCCGAGCATGCCGAAGCCAACCTCTACATGGGGATCGCGCTCTTCTACCGGGCGCGCGTGGCCGCCGACGCGGGCAAGCTCAGTGGCTACGTCGCCGCGCTCTTCAACGACGCACGCGATGCGCTCGAGCGGTCGATCAAGGCGGATTCGAGCGCCATCGAGCCGTATCAATACCTCGGCCTCGTGGCGTATTGGCAGCAGGACTTCGACGGAGCGATCGCCGCGCTCGAACGCGGCTTGAAGGTCGATCCCGACGACGCCTTCTCGCACTTCCAGCTGGGCGAGATCTACCGCGTCCAGGAGAAGTACGAAGAGGCGGTCGCAGCGTACGAAGCGGCGATCGAGCGGGAGCCGAACTACGCGGAAGCGATGCGCAACGCCGGACTCTCGCTCGAGTTCCTCGAGCGCACCGACGACGCCGAAGCCATGTACCGCAAGGCCATCGAGGTCGCGCCCGCGTACCTCGAGGCGTATCGCGACATCTGGCGGCTCTACGGTGCGGATGCCACGAGCGCGAGCAAGGGGATCGCAGCGATGACGAAGCTGCGAAAGGAGTTGCCCGACGAGTTTCGCGTCCACTGGTATCTCGGACACTTCTACGCGGCCGCGAAACAGCGCGACAAGGCCATCGAGTCGTTCGAGAAGGTCCTGAAGATCAACCCCGACACGACGGCCGTCTACCTCGAAGTCGCCAACGTCCTCGAGCAGGACGGGCAGCTCGACAAGGCGATCGACCATCTGCAAAAGGGATTCGCGAAAGAGAAGAAGGCCAACCCCGACCTCGTGATCCGCGAGAGCGGCTTCTTCCAGAAGATGCTCTTGATCGCGATTCGGCTCGGCTCCGAGCGCAAGCTGAAGGACGCCGAGAAGCTCCTGCTCTCGCTCGCCAAGGACGCGCCCGACAACGGCTACGTCTGGAGCAACCTCGGCCTCGTCTACCGTGACGGCGGCAAGTACAAGAAGGCCCTCGACGCCTACGAGAAGGCCGCCGACATCCTCTCGTTCGACGCGCAAATCCTCAACGACTACGCCGTCGTCCTCGACTACCACTTCAACCGCACCGAAGAAGCCTTCGCCCTCTACAAGAAGGCGGTCGAGATCTCCGAGAACGTCGACGCCCTCGAGAACCTGGCGCGCTTCTACCTTCGCGCGGGACAGTACGAAGAGGCCCTCCGCATGGCGGAGCGCGGTCTTCGACTCGAGCCCAACCGGATGCAGCTGCGCGACTACAAGCAACAAGCCGAACGCCGCACGAACGGCTGACACCGGGCGGGGCCGTGCCCTCGACGGACGTGGTTCGATCCACGTTCCGTCCCCGATCGCGGAACCGCTTCTCGCCGAGTCCCGTCCTTCCGGGCTCGGCGGGCGTTTCCCCGCTCGAGTCGCCACCCGACGCCCGCCACCCGCGACTCGATGACTCCACGCATCCGACCGAGCCTCGACAGAGACGAACGAGGCCAGCCCTCGTTGGAAGGCTGGCCTCGTTCGGTTGTTCTTTCGCTCGGTGGTTCCGCGTCGTGGTCGACGCGGGCCGCGATCAGTCGTCGATCTCGTCCTTCTTCGCGGCCAGGCGATCGAGGAGCTTCTCGAGCTTCTCGACGAACGTCCGCTCGACGTTCTTCATGCGCTTTTCGAGCTCCGCGACTTTTTCCTTGTCGCCGGCGTTTCGCGCCTTGTTGATCTCGGCGCGTAGCTTCTTGACGGTGTCTTCGACTTCGCTGCGGGCCTTCTTCTTCTCGGTGAGCAAGTCGCCGAGGCCCTTCGCGGCGACCTTGTCCTTCAGGAGGCGCTGCACGTCTTTCGTCTCTTTGCGGAAGCGTTCGCGTTCCTTCTTGAGGTCGCCTTGCAGCTTGGTGAGGCGCTCGGTGTCGTTCGACTTGCGAGCGGTTTCGAGTTGCTCGTGGATCTCGTTGAGGTTCTTGCGGTGCTTCACCTCGACGTCGATCACGCGCTGTTTGATCTCGGCGAGCTTGCCTTGCTTCTCGGCTTGGTCTGCCTGCGTCGGCGCGGTGAAGAACGCGAGGACGGCGGCTAGACTCAGGGTCGGTACGATCAGGGTTCGCAACACGGGATTCCTCCTCTCGATGCTTTTGGTCGAGATTTCGAGCTGGCCCGGCCGTGGCCGCGCGTCCCGCCGCGTCGGCGAGATCGCCGCGTCCAGGATCGGACGGGCTGTTAAGATGCAAGCCTAACTCACTTGCCGGGGGCTTTGCCAGGTTCCGATCCGGGAGGCGGATTCGAGTCGGTGGACAGCATCACACTCATTTCCGGGGGGCTCGATTCGATCGTCGCGACCGCGTGTGCGATGCGGGAGGGCGACGTGCGACTCGCGATCACCGTCGACTACGGGCAGCGCGCCGCGGCCCGAGAGATCGAGGCCGCGCGCGAAGTCTGCGCGCGCCTCGGTGTTCCGCACGAGACGATCGACGCGCGATGGCTGGCGAGTGCCGGCGGCGGGGCGCTCGTCGAGCGCGACGTGGCGGTGCCCGAGCCCGAGCCGGACGAACTGTCGGGCGAAGCGGCCGAGCGGTCGGCGGCGGCGGTGTGGGTGCCGAACCGCAACGGGGTCCTCGTCAACATCGCGGCCGCGCGCGCGGACGCTTCGGGCGCCGAGGCCGTGGTCGTCGGATTCAATGCCGAAGAAGCCGAGACGTTTCCCGACAACGGCGTCGCGTTTCTCGAGGCGCTCGAGCGCGCGTTCGCGTACTCGACGCGCGCGGGCGTTCGCGTGCACGCGCCTCTCGCGTCGTTCGGCAAGGCCGAGATCCTCGTCGAGGCTCGCCGGATCGACGCTCCGATCGAGTTCGCGTGGCCGTGCTACCACGGCGGATCGTCGCTCTGCGGCGCTTGCGAATCGTGTCGTCGCTTCCACCGAGCGCTCGAAGTGAGCGGTACAAGGGGATGGTATAACGAGCGGCTCCGAGGCCGATCGCGCGTGTCCGGATGACGTTCGCGAATCGCCGCCGAGGGCCCGCGCGCGTCGCAACGACCGCGCTGGCTTCCGCTGAACTCGATCCCCTGATGACCGAAACGGCATGAAGATCACCGTGCGATTCTTCGCGGCACTCCGTGACCTCGCGGGAGGCGAGCGCTTCGACGTCGAGGTTCCGAATGACGAGAAGGTCGAAGCGGTGTGGGCTCGATTCGCCGGCGAGTCGCCGGGGCTCGAGGCGTATCGCGATCGCCTGCTCGTCTCGCGCAACCTCGAGTACGTCGACCTCGATACGCGCCTGGCCGATGGCGACGAGCTCGCGTTCTTTCCGCCCGTGAGCGGCGGCTGAGAGGGGCCCATGATCGAGATCGTTCGCGAGGAGATCGACGTTGCGGGAATGCTGCGCGAGCTCGCGCATCCGGCTGACGGCGCGCAGGCGCTGTTTCTCGGCAACGTCCGCGATCATCACGATGGGCGTGGCGTGCGCCATCTCGAATACGATGCGTACGAAGAGATGGCCCTCGCGCAACTCGCGGCGGTGCGCAAGGCGATGCTCGAACGTTTCGAGATCCGCGACCTCGCGATCGTGCATCGCATCGGCCGGATCGAGATCGGCGCCGCCGCCGTCGCGGTGCTCGCCGTGGCCCCGCATCGCGCGCCCGCGTTCGATGCGTGCCGCACGGCGATGGACACGGTGAAGGAGTCGGTGCCGATCTTCAAACGCGAGTTCTACGAAGACGGAGACCGTTGGATCGAAGGCGGTACGTGACGAGCGGCGACGCCCGCGGGAGAGATCGATGAATGTGGTGTTCGCGGGAACGGGGAGCTTCGCGATGGCGGCGCTCGAGGCGCTGATCGACCGGCCCGCGCCCGAACTCGATCTGCGCGGCGTGGTGACGCTTCCCGATCGTACGAAGGGGCGCGGCCGCAAGGTCGTGCCGAGCGAGATCGCGGCCCGCGCCGAGGCGGCTTCGATTCCCGTGTGGCGCACGACGGACGTGAACGCCGAGGATTCGATGAGCTGGATCGCGGAGCACCGTCCCGACGTCGTCGCCGTCGTCGATTTCGGGCAGCTCGTGAAGAAGGCGCTGCTCGAGCTGCCGAAGCACGGCTGCGTCAATCTGCATCCGTCGCTGTTGCCGCGGCATCGCGGCGCGTCGCCGGTCCCGTACACGATCCTCTCGGGCGACGAGCACACCGCCGTCACGATCATCCGCATGGTTCGCCGCATGGACGCGGGGCCGATGCTCTCGCAAGTCGCGACTCCGGTCGATCCGTCGGAAACGGCCGGCGAGCTCGCGGAGCGGCTGCGTCCGCTCGGGGCGCTCCTGTTGCAGACGACGCTGCGCGCGCTGGCGAGCGGCGAAGTCGAGGGCGATCCACAGGACGACGCGCGCGCGACGCTCGCGCCGAAGCTGACGCCCGACGATCGACGCGTCGACTGGAGCTTGTCCGCGGCCGAGGTCGCGAGACGCATCCGCGCGATGAGCCCGAAGCCCGGCGTCACGGTGTTTCTCGAGCGCGGCGACGGACCGCCGCTGCGTGTTCAACTGCTGCGCGCGACGGTCGACGAGGCGACCGAGTCCGCATCGGGCTCGGATGCCGACGCATTCGGCCGCATCGAGCGCGTCGACGCCGAAGCCGTCGTCGTACGAACCGGCGCGGGATGCGTGGCCGTGCGTTCGTTCAAGCCGGCCGGCAAGGGCGAGCTCTCGGCGGCCGACTTCGAGCGCGGCTACCGCCCCGAGGTCGGGCGTCGCTTCTTCTCCGAGGAGCCGGACGCTTGATCCGAGAACTCGCGCTCGACGTTGCCGTGCGTGCGCAGAAGGCGGGGCGCTTCGCGGATCGCGCCGTCGATCGAGCGATCACCAAGCGCGAGCTCGAACCGCGCGATGCGGCGCTGCTGCGCACGATCGTGTTCGGCGCGATTCGGCATCGTGGCTCGCTCGATGCGGTGATTCGTGCGTACGCTCGCGACGGCAAGCTGCCGCGCGCAGCGCGACTCGTCGAGCTGCTGCGCCAGGCGCTATTCCAGATCTTGTACCTCGAACGCGTCGCCGATCACGCGATCGTGAACGACGCGGTCGAAGCCGCGCGCGAGCGTCGTGGCGGAGGCCCGACGGCGTTCGTGAACGGCTTGCTGCGCACGGTTCTTCGTGAGGCGAAGCGCGTGTCCGACGCGACGCCATCGCGTCGTCGTCTTCCGCTTCCGGCACCGGGCGGGGATGGCGAGTCGTGCCAAACCGTCGAACTCGCGCGGGACGTCCTGCCGGACCCCGAGCGCGATCCGGTCGGGTATGCGGCCGATGCGTATTCGCATCCGCGTTGGCTCGTGTCGCGATGGCGCGAGCGGTACGGTGATTCCGCGTGCCGCGCGATCCTCGAGGCCGGCAACCGAGTTCCGATCCCGACGCTGCGGGTGCGCACGCGAGTCGTCGCGCGCGATGCGCTGCTCGAACGTTTCGCGGCCGCCGGCGTCGCCGCGGTTCCCGGCGCGCGGGACGACACGATTCGGCTCGACAGCGGGGGGCGGATCGAAGAGCTTCCGGGTTTCGACGAGGGGGCGTTCGTCGTGCAAGGCGAAGCCGCGTCGGAGGTGGGGCATGCGCTCGCGCTCGATCCGGGCGATCGGGTCGTCGACGTGGGGGCGGCGCCGGGCGGCAAGACGTCGTTGCTCGCGGATCGGCTCACGGCTCCGGGATGCGTGCTCGCGCTCGACGTGTCGCGGCCTCGGCTCGCGCGCCTTCACGAGACGATCGCGCGGCTCGGACTCGATCGCGTGTTTCCCGTGGCGCTCGACGCGCGCCGTCTCGACGCGGCGCTTCGCGAACCGGTCGACCATGCGCTCCTCGACGTCCCGTGCTCGAACACGGGCGTTCTCGCGCGTCGGCCCGAAGCTCGGTGGCGCGTCGGCGAGGCCTCGCTTCGCGAGCTCGGCGCGGTGCAGCGTGCGATGCTCGGCGCGGCGGCCGCGGTCGTTCGTCCGGGCGGGTCGATCGTGTATGCGACGTGCAGCATCGAGCGCGAGGAGAACGAAGCGATCGTCGAAGACGTGGCCCGCGACGCCGGGCTCGAAATCGAATCGGCGACGCTCCGACTACCCGGGGATCCGTATCAGGACGGGGCATTCCACGCCGTGCTTCGCCGCGGTTGATCTGAAACCCGCTCACGGGTACAACACACGATCTTCGAAAACGAATCCGAACGCCGGACGGTCCTCGTTCGTTGGACGATGCGGCGATGCGGAAGGAACGCGGGCGAGGGGAGAAGGAAGGTCGACATGGCGGGTCCGGTACGAGGTCGGGGCAGTGCGCGCGGACGCGGTGGATCGTCGCGTGAAGAATCGACGGGCGCACGCGGCGGCGCGCGGCGCGGAGCGACACGCGGCACGGGATCGCGTCGTGCGACGGGGTCGACCGCGCGCACGGAGTCGTCACGCGGTGCGCGTGCCACCGGGCGACGGCAGCGCGTCGCGTCGAAGTCGGCATCGCCGCTGCTCGTGTACGGGGGCGCCGGCGGGGCGGTGTTGCTCGTCATCATCGTCGCGATCTTCCTCATGAGCGGAAACAAGGGCGGCGACGAACCCGAAGTCGACACCGGCGCCGAGACGTCGGCCATTCCCGAAGGCACCGGCCCGACGAAGGCCGAGCTCGAAGAGGGCCAGCGCTTGTACCGGGAAGCCCTGAAGCTCGTCGAGAGCGCCGAGTCGATGTCCGAGAAGGCCGAAGCCGACAAGCTCCGACTCCAAGCGCGAGAGCTCCTCGATCAAGCGACCGGCATCTGGGACGCGGCCATGGCGCGGATCACCGAAGATCGGCGTGAGAACTACGTGAAGTACGAAGAGGACTACGTGCGTCAGTGGGCCCTCTTGAAGCGACGAACCCAGATCGTGCAGTAGAGCGCGGATGACGCTCCGGCTCGCGTACAACACGAACGGCTTCGCGCACCACGCGCTCGACGACTGCTTCGAGATCCTCGCGGAGCTCGGCTACGTCGGCGTCGCGCTCTCGCTCGACGTGCACCATCTCGATCCCTATCGCACGTCGCTTCGTGAGCGGCAGGCGGTACGCCGTCGCCTCGAGTCGCTCGGTCTGTCGGTGACGATCGAGACCGGCGCGCGCTTCCTGCTCGACACGCGACGCAAGCATCGGCCCGGCCTGCTCGACGCGGAGGGCTTCGAACGTCGCATCGCGTTTCTCGAGCGGGCGATGGTCGTCGCAGCCGATGTCGAGGCGCCCGTCGTGACGTTCAGTTGCGGTGTCGCCGATCCCTCGTACTCAGACGACGAAGCCTGGGCGCGTCTCGTCGATCGATGCCGGGGGCTCGCCGAGCGCGCGGCGGCCCTGGGCGTGATCGCTGCGTTCGAGCCCGAGCCCGATTTCTTCGTCGAGACGCTCGCGCAGTTCCGCAGGCTCCACGCCGAGGTGGACCATCCCGCGTTGCGCCTCACGCTCGACATCGGCCACGCCCACCTGCTCGAGGAGCCGCCGATTGCCGATCGCATCGCCGAGTGCGCGGACGTCCTCGCCCACGTTCATCTCGAGGACATGAGGCGCCCCGTGCACCATCACCTCGCGCTCGGGGAGGGGGAGATCGACTTCGCGCCCGTGATGCGGCAACTCGCGACCCTCGACTATTCGGGGTTGATCGCGCTCGAGCTGAGCCGCGACTCACACCGCGGCCCGGAGGTGGCGAAGAGCGCTATGTCCCTCCTGCGCGAGCATCTTGCATGATTTGCCGCCGCCCCGCCGCGCGCCCGAATCGCGTTTTTTTGCCAACCGGCCGAAAATCCGAGCGTAAGGGCCCGATATAGCTTGATGTCGAGTCGCCCGGACGTCGGGTGGGACGGAGGGCATGACGGACTCGACTCTCGGACGCGCCGTTTCGCGCGTCGGCGCCCGGCAGGGCGCGGCGAACGAGCGGCTCGTGTCAGGCGTGACGCGAGTGTCCGAGCGGGTGCCTCGCGTGCCGAATGGCGCGGCGCGCGGGGAACGGCCCGAACCGCTCGAACGATCACGGTCCGAAGCGGATGTCTCGCCAGCCAGTATGGCGGAGGAACGTGGAATGAAGGACTCGATGCGACAGTGCCCCACGTACGACACCTCGGAAGAGCCGCTCTTCACGCACATGATCTCGCGCGGCACGTGCGAGAACGCGCAGGCGCGCTTCTACCACAAGTGCGGCAAATGCATTTTCCGCTCGCAGGGAGCTCATCTCGAGATCGGCTCGATCCACGACGTCGCACGTCCCGTGCTCTGCGCGACGGGTAGCGACGGCTGAAAGCCCGCTGACTCAGGCGCCCTTCGCGGCGCCCGCGAGCTCGAGGATCTCGGATTCCGTCAGCACGCGCTTCGACTGCTTCGCGTGATCGAGGATCTTCTCGACCGTCGTGTCGTCGGGCGTGATGCCGCGCTGCTCGAGGTAAAACACGACGTTCGACTTCCCGCTCATGTTCCCCACGGTGATCGACTGTTCGCGTCCGAACTCGTCGGCCGGGACCCCCGAATAGACGCGGTTCGCGAGCCAGTTGTCGTCCATGCGGATCGCCTTGATCACGGCCGCCGCGTGTACGCCGGTCGCGGTCTCGAACGCGTCGCTGCCGAACACCGGATAGTTCTTCGGGATCGGGGTTTCGGTCGCGCGTGAGACGAGATTGCAGTAGTCGGTGAGCTTGCGCAGGTCTTGGTCGATCACGCCCATGAGCTTCAAGTTCACGAGCAGTTGATCGAGCGACGTGTTGCCGCAGCGCTCGCCGAGACCGAGGATCGTGCCGTGCACGCGATCGACGCCTTCTTCGATCGCGACCAGCGCGTTGACGAGCCCGAGCCCGCGGTCGTTGTGTCCGTGCCAGTCGATCTTGATCGGCTGTCCGGTGGGTTCGACCACTTCCTTCTTCACGAAGCGGATGAGGTTGCGCACGCCCGACGGCGTGACGTGACCGCACGTATCGCACAAGACGATACGATGCGCGCCTTCCTCGATCGCGGCCGAATAGAGACGCTTGACGGTCTCGGGTTGTGCGCGCGTCGTGTCTTCGGTGACGTACATTACGGGCAGGTCGTGCTGCCGCGCGAAGCGGACGGCTTCGATCGACTTGCCGAGCACCATGTCGAGGTCCCACTTCTCGACGAAGCTGCGGATCTCGCTCGAGCCGATGAACGCCGCGATCTCGAGCGGCATGCCGAGACGCTGCGAGATGTCGACGGCCGGCTCGATGTCGACGACGAGCGTGCGGCACGCGACGTTCGGTTCGATCGAGAGCTTCTGATCGCGGATCTCGAGCGCGAGCCGTTCGATCTCTCGCGCTTGATTCGGTCCCGCGCCCGGCAGCCCGAGGCTCGCCGATTGGATGCCGATCTCGTTCATGAGATGCAGCACGCGGATCTTGTCGTCGATCGAAGGTGTCGTCACCGAAGGGGACTGCAGACCGTCGCGCAGCGTTTCGTCGTCGAACTCGATGCGCTTGGCCGAGGACGGGAATTCTTCGTGATTCCAGTCGTGGATGAGATTGCGAGCGTCGTCAGATGCCACGTTCGTTTCCTCCTGCGGTTGCTCGGGCGGCCTCGCGTCGGTCGAACTCGATTCCGATCACGCTTCGCGATTCGGAGGCAGGCGGAGCTTCGCGAAGAAGTCGTGCGAGTCGTCGATGCCTTGCAGATACTGGTGGAAGTCGAGCTTGAGGTCGGCGTCGATCGCTTCGCGGTCCGATCCCTCGCCGATGAGCGCGTCGAACGCCCACGGCGAGAGTCCGATCTCGCAGCTCGAGTCGGGAACGCTCGTCGATTCCTCGATGACCACGATCTCGCTGCGAACGAGTTGGCTCTTGTCGGTGAGCATCGATCGCCGGCCGATGAGGTCGCGCTCGTCGCGGCTCACGAGTCGCACGAGATCGACCGTTTCGAGAAACGCGTTGCCGTTGTGCAGCTCGTGGAACAATAGCATCGTCGCGAGCACCATCTCTTCGTCCGAGAGTCGGTGATCCTTCTGGAAGCGTACGGCTGCGAAGGT
>JAUIME010000883.1 GCA_030433195.1 bacterium | reverse complement strand
CCGTGGGGTCCCGATCCGATTCACGGTCGAAGACACGGGGATCGGAATCGACGAGGCGCGATGCCGCGAGATCGCGGAGGTCTTCGCTTCGATACGAGGCGTCGAGATTCCGGCCCTCGGTGGTGCGGGGCTCGGTCTGCCGATCACGGCGCGTATCGCCGCTTGTCTCGGGGCGACGGTCGAGCTCGACAGTCGGGTGGGAGAGGGAACACGATTGCAGTTGGAACTTCGAATGACCCGGGATCCGGCCGCCACGGCGCCGCCGGATGCTGCAGCCGGCGAAGAGGAGCGCGACCTGCGATCGCAGGGACGCGTCCCGGAAATGGAGACGTCGACGATCATGGAAGACACGATGAATCACGAGAACCGAGCCGGGGCGATGCTGATTCTGCTCGCGGAAGACAACCCCGTCAATCAGAAGCTCACGATCCGGATGCTGGAAAAGCGCGGTCACCGTGTCGATCTCGCAGAGAACGGTCGGATCGCCGTCGAGATGTACGAGAGCGGCGTCTACGATCTGATCCTCATGGACGTGATGATGCCGGAGATGGACGGGCTCGAGGCGACCGGAGCGATCCGAGAGCGCGAGCGCGAGACCGGCGAGCGCGTTCCGATCGTCGCCCTGACGGCGAACGCCATGAAGGGCGACCGCGAGCGGTGTCTCGAGTCGGGGCTGGATCGATACCTCAGCAAGCCGATCCGGCCTGCCGACCTCTACGAGGCGGTCGAGTCGTTCCGGTCGGAGCCCGAGGTCGCATCCGTCGTCGCCGATTCGAGTTCGCTCTCCGCGGGCCAGCGCGAGGTCTTCGATCGCAGTCAAATGCTCGAGCGACTCGGTAACGACGAAGAGCTTCTCGTGGAGATCCTCGACTTGTTCGTCCAAGACGCGCCGACGCAACTCGCGAATCTCACGACCGCGATTCAGACGCGTGAAGACGAGCTCGTGACGCGGCATGCGCACACGCTCAAGGGGCAGGCCGCGAACATCGCGGCGGCGCGCATGAAGGAGGTCTCGTACGAGATGGAGACGGCGGCACGCGAGGGCGACCTGGACCGCGCGACGACGTTGCTGCCGCGAGTCCAAGAGGTGTTCGACGAGTTGCTGGAGGCGCTGCGCTCTTGATTTGAGTCGAGCCGCGCGAGCGCCCGGGCGGGATGGTGTTCGCGCCCGTGACGCGAGCGCGAACGGCGCGGCTACCTCCGGCTCATCTTCCGGAGGAACTCGTGTCGTTCACGCTGCGGATGCGTTCGATCGCCTCACCGGCGATGAAGCGGATGACCTTGTTCGAGTGCTTCTGGAGCGGCTCGAGACTCTTGATCGCCTTGGGGTCGCCGGCGAGTCCCAAAGCGTAGGCCGCTTCGCGCAGCACCGCGAGGTCGTCCGACGAAAGGTAGCCGATCATCGAGTCGATGGCCTTCGAGTGCACGGCCTTTCGCACCTTCTCGTCGGTTCCCCAAGCCATGTTGCCGAGTGCGTAAAGCGCCTTCTGCTTCTGGCTCGAGTTGCCGCGCTCCAAGAATGCGAGCAGGGGATCGATCGCCGCGGGGTCCGCGATCCAGCTCAACGTGAACGCCGCGTACTCGGACACGCCCGGTTCGGACGACTTCAACAGCTCGACCAGGGACGGGGTCGCCTTCTTGCCGAGCGCACGCAACTTGAAGAACATCCGGTTACGCATCGGGTCGTTCTTGTCGCGGATCGCCTTTTCGAGCGTCGTGACGATCTCGTCGACGGTCATGTCTTCGCCGCGAGCGTCGGCGGCGGGCACGAAGAGGCACGAGAGGGTCGCGAAGACGAACGAGAGCAGCAAGCCGGTGCGCATCGATGAACTCCTTGTTCGAATCTCGGGTGGTCGATCGCCCCGAGTATACACCGTTGTGGTCGCCGGGTCGAAGGGGCCCTCAGACTCCTCGTCGGTCGGGCTCCCAGACGTACTTGTGGATCTGCAGATGCAAGCGACCCCGAACGCGCGCCTCGAGGATCCAGTCGGCGAGTCGCGCCGGATCGAGCGTCCCGAAGGCGGGGGAGAAGAGC
>JAUIME010000882.1 GCA_030433195.1 bacterium | reverse complement strand
CGCCCGTTCAAGCATCTCCTCCAACCTCCGATAATCACCCTACGGACGGCACCACGAGAGAGGAGGTCTCGCGATGAACGTTCCTCCAGTCGAATCTTTCGAGCAATCGCTTCCGGGTCGCCAGGGTGGTGACGGGGAGCGCAAGGAACGCGACGCGTCGACGCGTTCGAATCCGCGGCATGCTCACGACGAGGTTCGCATTTCGCAGCAGGCACGCGCGATGGCGAACGAGTCGCGTTTCGTCGAGACCGTGTTGTCGCGGCTCGCGCGGCGATTCGATGCGCGGGAAGCGGTCGAGGAATCGGATGCGTACCGCGCGGCTCCGCCCGCGCCGTCGAGCCCGATCGATCGGCTCGCGGCTTCGACGCATCGCAAGCCCGCGGACGAGCCCTTGCCGGCCGACGCCGCCGCTCGACGCGTGCTCCTCGGCATTGCCGCGCTGGTCGATGCGGTCGACAGCGAACAGCATCCGCGCGCGCAGCGAGACGAGCTTCGCATCGGTATCGCGCACGAGCTCGAGGAAGCCTTCGCCGACGCCCGCGCCGCGCTGCTCGAAACCGAGACGCTCGACGAAGCGCTGGCCGACGGCATCGAGCGCGCGCAGGCTCACGTCCGTGCCGGCCTCGAACACCTGTTCGCGCGGCGCGCCGACTCCCAGGGCTGAGAGCGGCGACTACTCGATGTACGTGTACCCGTCGAAGCCGCTCCGGTAGGTATCGACGATCTGCCGAGCCTCGTCGATCGTGACTTGCCGGTTGCGAACCGCGCGCTCGACCTTCGTGCGCATGTTCCCCACGAGCGTGTCGCGCGACTGCTGCACGTACGCGAGCACCTCGGTCACCGTGTCGCCGTCTTCGACGTGGTCGATGCGGTAGGTGTGCGTCTCCGAATCCCATGAGATGTGCACGGCGTTGCTGTCCCCGAAGAGATTGTGCAGATCGCCGAGGATCTCCTGGTAGGCACCCACGAGGAAGATGCCGATCGCGTACGACTTGCCGTCGACGAGCTTGTGCAGTCGTAGCGTCCGATCGGGCTCGTCGGGCGACACGAAGCGATCGATCTTGCCGTCCGAGTCGCACGTGATGTCGGCGAGCACGGCCTCGCGCGTCGGCTCTTCGTCGAGACGGTGAATCGGCAGGATCGGGAACACCTGCTCGATCGCCCACGAATCCGGCAGCGACTGGAACACCGACATGTTGAGGAAGTAGATGTCGGAGAGCTCGGATTCGAGCGACGCGAGCTCGGCCGGCACCGACTCGAGATCGCGCGTGAACCCGCCGATCTTGCTCAGCGACGCCCAATACAACGCCTCGCCCTGCGCGCGCAGCTCGAGGTTCAGCATGCCGAGGTTGAACATGTCGAGGCACTGCTGCCGCAAGTGCTTGATGTCGTGGTACGACTCTTGGAAGTTCTCGGGCGAGAGGTTCTGGTACACGTAGTTGAGCTCGCGGAGCTGCGCAGGCGCCTCTTCGAGCGAGATGTCTTCGAGCGGCTCGGCCGTCACTTCGGTCGTTCCGAGAATGTTCGTGACGAGCACCGAGTGATACGCCGTGAGTGCGCGCCCCGATTCGGAGACGATCGTCGGCGCCGTGAGCCCGGCGTCGCGGAACGCCGAGAACACCTCCCAAACGACGGTGTTCGCGTACTCCTGCACCGAGTAGTTCGCCGACGACGCGTTCATGCTGCGCGTGCCTTCGTAGTCGACCGCGAGGCCGCCGCCGACGTCGAGGTACTTCAACTCACCGCCGAGCTTCGCGATCTCGACGAACAGTCGCGACGCCTCGCGCAACGCCGAACGAAGCGGCCCCACCGAACAGATCTGACTGCCGAGGTGGAAGTGCAAAAGATCGAGCGTGTCGAGCATGTCGCGCTCTTCGAGCAGCCGCACGGCCTTCAAAATCCCGACCGACCCGAGCCCGAACTTCGAGCGATCGCCACCCGAATCCTCCCAGCGCCCGACGCCCTTCGACGACAACCGCGCGCGCAACCCGACCGACGGCCGCACACCGATACGATCCGCCACTTCGAGGATCAGT
>JAUIME010000108.1 GCA_030433195.1 bacterium | reverse complement strand
CAAACCCAAATCATCACCTTCTTCATCGCCTTCTCCTTTCGGAATTCGTGTCGAGAGTCATCTCCGAAACTCACTCTTCGTTGACCGAGTTCGCACGCTCGGCCGATCGTGACGGAAATGACGGTCGCCAACGGAGATCGGGAAAGACCCCCACCCGGAACAGCGCGCGATTATAGTACCGCGGGCCGCCGGATACGAGCGGCGGGCCCGGAAGTTCCACGCGATACTCAGCCCAGGACCTCGAGAATCCCCCGGCAGAAATCCGGCAGATCGTCGGGTTTGCGGCTCGAGACGAACGGCCCGTCGATGACCACCGAAGCGTCTTCAAAGATCGCACCGGCGTTTTCGAGATCGTCCTTGATCCCGGGCGAGCCCGTGACGCGCACGCCTCGATACACGCCCGCCGATATCGGGATCCAGCCGCCGTGGCAGATCGCGGCCACGAGCTTGCGGGCGTCGGCGAAGCCACGCACGAGCTCGAGGACCTTCGGATCGCGACGCAGCTTGTCGGGCATGAATCCGCCCGGGACGACCACCCCGTCAAAGCCGTCGGCCTCGACGTCGGCGATCGCGACGTCCGAGCGGCACGGGTAGCCGTTCTTGCCGGCATACGTTCGACCGGCCTCGGGTCCGGCGACGACGACGCGCGCGCCGGCCTCGACGAGGCGCAGCTTCGGATACCACAACTCCAGATCCTCGTACACGTCACCCGTGAACACGAGGATCGAGCGCCCTTCGAGTGAGCTCGCCGTCATCGCAGTCTCCCGGCCGGTCGTCGCAGTTTCTCCGTGGGCTCCGGCGCCCCCGGCGAGCCTGGATCGTAGCGCGCCGCGCGCCGCGTGTCCAAGCGCGCCGCCTGGAGTCCGGACACCCCGCCCGAGGTTGTGCCGCGCCGAGTCCTCCGGGTATACTCACGCGCTCCTCGCCGCCGGCCGCGACGCGCCGCGGCAAACCCCCGACCTCGAAGGGCTCCGAGATTCATGATCTACCGTTCGATCCTGCTCCTGTTCCTCGTCTCCGGTGCGTTCGGGCTCGGGTACCAAGTCCTTTGGAGCAAGTTCCTGCTCGACTTCATCGGTGTGAGCGCCTACTCGTACGCGACCGTTCTCGCCGCGTTCATGGGCGGGCTCGCGCTCGGGAGCGTCTGGCTCGGCCGCGTCGCCGACCGCATGCGCTCGCCGCTGCGCCTCTACGCGATCTTGGAGTTCGGCGTCGGCCTGTACGCGATCGCCTACTTGCCGATCATGAAGCTGACGGCATCGATCTACGGATCGCTCGTGCAGTTCACACCCGAGCAGGCGGGCGACCAGTTCGGGCTCGGAGCGAAGGTTCTGGTGTCGGGGCTTTTGCTGCTTCCACCGACGATTCTGCTCGGCGGCACCTTCCCCGCGATGGTTCGTCACGTCACGGTGAACCTCCACGTGCTCGGCCGTCGCGCGTCGACGCTCTACGCATTGAACGCAGCGGGCGCCGTCGTCGGTACGCTCGCGATCGCTTTCGTGGTGCTGCCGGGACTCGGCATGCGCGGGAGTCTGATCGCGCTCGCCTGCGGCAACATTCTCGTCGCGGCGGTCGCGTGGTTCCTCGCCGACCGACGGGTCGAAGGCGAAGACGAAAGCCCCGCGAGCACGGCGCCGACGATCGGACCGCAAGCCGTCGCGTCCGCGACCGCCACGGCCCCGGCCGCCGCGGCTTCCACGACGACGACGGCAACGTCGCTAGGCGACGATACGCTGTCCCCCGGACTCGTCCGCATGCTGCTGCTCTTCATCGGGCTCGAAGGCATGTTGTCGTTCGTCTACGAGATCGCGTGGACACGCTACTTCGGGCTCGTCCTCGGATCGAGCACGTACTCGTTCGCGACGATGCTCGCCGCGTTCATCACCGGGATCTCGCTTGGCGGCGCGATCTTCGCGGCGATCGAGCGACGCGTGCGTCGGCCGCTCGTGTTCTTCGGTTGGACCCAACTCGCGGTCGGGGTGCTCGTCCTCCTGCCGTTGCAGCTCTATCCCTATTTGCCGTGGGTGTTCTCCGAGTACCGAAGCCTCTTCTCGAACGAACCCGGGGCGTTCTACCCGTTCGAAATCGGGAAGCTGTTGCTGTGCTTCCTGTTCATGCTGCCGCCGACGACGTTGATCGGCATGGCGATTCCGATCGTGGTCAAGGGCCTCGCGAGCGACCTCGGGAAGCTCGGCCGCGATACGGGGCGCATCTATGCGTGGAACACGTGGGGCGGCGTGACGGGCTCGCTCGCTGCGGGGCTGCTGCTCCTGCCCATGCTCGGCATGGAGTGGATGCTGCGATTGAGCGCTCTCGGCAACACGCTCCTCGGGCTCGCGATCCTCTCGGTGTTCTTGCGCGGGCCGCTTCGTTCGCGCGCACTGCCGCTCGGCTTGTCCTACGGCGTGATCGCGATCGTGCTCGTGATGCAACTGCTCGGCGGCGGTTGGAACAACGCCTGGTTCTCGCTGATCCGCTTCCGCGCCGACGGCACCGAGAAGACGTTCGAAGCCGCGAAGGCGCGCGTCAATTCGTACGACGTCATCGTCTTCGAGGACGATCCCGCGGCGAATCTCATGGTCACGCGCAACATGCGCCAAGACGGGCCGTCGTACACGCTGTACGTGAACGGCAAGCCCGATGCGTCGTCGGGGACCGACCTCCCCACGCAGATCCTGTCGGGGCACTTCCCCATCGTGTTGCATCCCGAAGCCGAAGACGTGCTCATCATCGGGATGGCGAGCGGGATCACGGCCGGCGCGTCGCTGCTCCACGACATCCGACGTCTCGACGTCGTCGAGCTGATCCGCGCGATGCCGCTCGCGACGCAAGCCTTCGCGACGTGGAACCTGCGTCCCGAGCAAGATCCGCGGTGCGTCATGATCTTCGACGACGCACGCAGCTACCTGTCGTACACGACGCAGGAATACGACATCATCATCTCCGAGCCGTCGAACCCCTGGATGGCGGGCACGGGCGCTCTCTTCACGCGCGACTTCTACGAAAAGGCCAAGGACGCGCTGCGCGAAGACGGGATCTACCTGCAGTGGATCCAACTCTACGAGCTCAGCGACGAGGCGCTCGCGTCGATGCTGCGAAGCTTCCGCGTCTCGTTCCCGTGGATCTACGGATTCCAGGGCAACAACGCCGACCTGCTGCTGCTCGGAAGCCGCCAAGCCCTCACCCCCGACTGGGAGCGGCTCGAGAAGCTCATCGCCAATCCTCAGGTACGCGAGCAGCTCGCGTCGATCAACATCACCGACTTGTCGAGCTTCCTGTACCTGCAGCGCTTCGGCCCGGGAACGAGCGACTACATCGCGTCGATCACCGACCGGTACAACACCGACGACAACCACTACCTCGAGTACCAAGCGCCGCGCGACCTCTTCGCGGGCGAGATCCCGCGGCTTCCGTTCGCGATGGACGATCGCCTCTACGGTTCGTCGTCCTTGCTGTGGAACGACTGGCGGCGCGAGAACGACATCGCCGACGAAGCCATCGACGCCGACGCGATCATGCGAACGCTCGCCGACAACCGCATCGTCTTGCCGCCCGTCAACCAAGCGTTCAAGCTCGCGATGTACGAAGCGAAGTCGATCGACGTCGACACGCTCGAGGGCGACGATTGGCTGATCTACCGCGATCCGCTCGCGTATCGTGAAGTGCAAGACGCCGATTCGTTCGCGGCGCGCGTCGAGGCCTTGCTCGGTCGCGGCGACGCCGGCGCGGTGTTGCAAGTCATCGACAGCTATCGATCCGCGATGCTGACGCAGATCGCGCTCTCCGACAGCGCAGGAACCCGATTCCTCGCGAAGACCGATGCTTGGCTCGCGCGAGATACCGACCCCGTGACGCGCGCCGTGCTCGCCGAGTTGAAGATCGACCAGCTCCTCGCCGCGAACCGCCAGGACGAGGCGATGGAAGTCCTGCTCGGAGAATGCCGCAATCCGACCGGGCTCGCGGCCCAGCGTCTTCTCGAGCGCGCCTCGCGCTTCGACCCCACCGTCGACCTCGGGCCCGCGATCGATGCCTTGCTGCGACGCGGCGACGAACCGATGGTGCGGCGCTACCAGGAGCTGCGGTCGTCACGACGCGAAAGCCGCTGAGCCGCGCCCCACGAGATGGCTCCGATCACGCATCCTCGGGAACGAGCATCGTTCCCGTTTCGAGGAAGTGGTTCAGGCGAGCTTCCCAGCGCTGCATCGACTCCACGTAGGACGCTTCGGTGAACGTCTCGAGGAACGCGTCGCCCTTCGGACCGAGACTCGTGTGGCAATAGGTGACCGTCGCCTCGCACCCCGCAACGGCTTGCGTGAGCCGGATCGTCAGTTTGCACGCGGTCACTTCGGGCGTGATCTTGATCATCTCGACGAGCCCGAGATCGCGATCGTGCTGCGTGATGTACCAGATCGCATCCGCACCGTCTTCGGTCGGCAGCAAGAAGACGCAGTCGACCTCGGCGACGCCGGAGTCCGTGAGCACGAGCTTCGGATTCCACTCCTCGATCCACTCGACCTCTCGCACCGGGCACAGAAGCGGCAGAACACGTTCGAGGTCGGCGACCAGGGACTGAGTGTAGGTGTGCTGCACGCGTCGGGGTTTGCGGATCTCCACGACTGACCTCCTCCCTCGCTCGCTGCGAGCGCCGTGATGGGCGGGCGTTCGACGGGGGTCCGATCGGCTCCCCGGCCCGTGCGACGAGCATACCACGCGCCGCCGCGTCGACCGGCTCGGCGCATTGCGTCGCGCCCGCGGCCGGGGTACCGTACAGCACATGTCCGACATCGTCCTCACCACCGTCAACGCGCGCTACATCCACGCGGCCTTCGGACTGCGCTGCCTTCGCGCCAACCTCGGCAACCTCGCGGAACGCGCCACGATCCTCGAGTTCACGAACGACGATCGCGCGCACGAGATCGTCGAGCGCATCCTCGCCGAGCGCCCGCGCCTCGTCGGGCTCGGTGTGTACGTCTGGAACGTGACGCGCTCCTACGAGATCGCGACCACGATCCGACGCGTGGCACCCGACGTGACGCTCGTGCTCGGAGGCCCGGAAGTCAGCCACGAGATCGAGCGACAACCGATCGCGCAGACCGCGGACTTCGTCGTCACGGGCGAAGGCGAGGTCGCGTTCCGCGAGATCTGCGAAGCCCGGCTCGGCGAGTCACGATCGCCAGCACCCGACGCCGCGCCGACGTGTCACGTCGTGGCCGGGGGCACTCCCGATCTCGAGTCGCTGCGTCTGCCGTACGACCTCTACGACGACGAAGACATCGCGCACCGCGTGGTCTACGTCGAGGCGTCACGCGGGTGTCCGTATCGATGTGAATTCTGTCTCTCGTCCCTCGACGCCAAGGTGCGGACCTTCCCGCTCGATGCGTTCCTCGACGCGATGCAATCCCTGCTCGACCGCGGCGTCCGTCACTTCAAGTTCGTCGATCGCACGTTCAATCTGGATGCGCGCCGCAGCGCCGCGATCCTCGACTTCTTCCTCGAGCGCGTTCGGCCCGGACTCTTCTTGCACTTCGAAGTCGTACCCGACCGGCTTCCGGATGCGATCCGCTCGCGACTCACGCGGTTCCCACGCGGGACGCTCCAGCTCGAGATCGGGATCCAGAGCCTCGACGAGCGCACCGGCGCGCGGATCGACCGACGACAAGACACCGCCAAGACGCTCGCCAACCTCGCGTTCCTCCGCGAGGAGACTCACGCGCACCTGCACACCGACCTCATCGTCGGGCTGCCGGGCGAGACCACCGGCGACATCGCGCGAAGTCTCGACGGACTCGTCGCCGCGCGCCCCCACGAAATCCAGGTGGGGATCTTGAAGCGGCTTCGCGGCACGCCGATCCAGCGACACGACGCCCCCTACGGCATGGTCTACAGCCCGCACGCGCCCTACGAGATCTTGCAAACGAGTACGATCGACTTCGCGACGATGCAGCGACTGAAGCGGTTCGCGCAGTTGTGGGACTCGGTCGTGAACCGCGGCAACTTCCGGCGCACGGCTCGGCGGATCTGGGAAGACGGCTCGCCCTTCGACTCGTTCCTCGCGTTCAGCGAGTGGGTCGTCGAGCGCCAAGGCCGCGTGCATTCGATCGCGTTGCGGCGCCTCGCTCGACACGTTCTCACGTGGCTCGTGGAGGAACGCGGGCAATCCGAAAGCGACGTCCTCGCCTCGATCCGCGACGACTTCCGCAGCGCCGGGCGCCCGGACCCTCGCGGCATCCGACGCCTCGGGAGCGACGATCCGCAGGCGGACGCCGACTCCGCTAGGTCTTCGCGCGCCGAGCGCGCTAGCCGAACCGTCGACGAAAACGAGATCCCCGAGCCGTCCGCGACACGAGCCGCACCCCTCCCACGACAGGCGCGCTTTGCGGACGAATCGTGATCACGAATCGCGGGGATCGCGCGCCGAGAATCGCACCGCGAAGCGATCGGCGTCGTCACCGCGTCCCGCGACGAGGATCTCGCGGAACGCGCCGCGAACGACGATCGAGCCCCCGGCTTCGACCGTCTCGACGCGGGGTGACGAGGCGTCCGGGAAGAGAAGCGTCACGTAGAGACCGCAATCCGAATCGGGCTCGGTGGCGATGAGATACGCCACCTCGGGCGCCGCCACACCGTCTTCGCACACGTAGATCGAGCGCGCCGTCGGATCACAGGGGAATCCCTCGCCTGAGAACGGAGCCCGGGCCGACTGCTCCACGCGAATCCTCGAGACTTCGACGATCGCTCCGAGCTCGCCCTCGCTTCGAGCCGTGAACGTCGCGGTCGCGACCTCCGCCGAGGGCGTGAGAAAGTCGCGGACCTCGCCGGGCCGCAACAAGGCGCGGAGCGACACCTGACGCGCCGAGTCGCGTGCGACGATCCCGACACTGCAATCGCCACGGTTGACGATCCGCAGCGCCAGGCGGCGCGGCGCGGGAGCCTCTACCTCGCGAATCTCGCCGGGGTCGAGTTGGAGCGCGCTCGAACCGGCCCGGACACTCTCCGCGGTCGCCATCAGACAACCCAGCGTGAGCACGAGCACGACGAAGTTGCCCCGTCGCCGACGCGATCGAACCCCGTCCAGCAAACCGACACGACGATACGGCCGACCGAGCGGCGCGGCAAGAGACGACATGAGAGACCTCCTGAAGCCGTTGACTCCCCCAACCCGAACCATTGTAACTTCGGATACCCCTTGGGGAAGCAACAAGAACAACAGGTCGCCCGAACCGCCCGGGAACGCGGCGCCGCACGGCCGAACGCCGGCCTCAGCTCTCTCGATCCGCCCCGTACTCGAACTGGAAATCCCCGCTTCCGAGGAAGCTGCTCGACCACGATCCCTCGAGCGTCTTCCAATCGGCCGTGAAGGCGCCGTCGAGCATGATCGAGTACGTCCCACCCTGAGGGAGCGAGTACTCGATGTCGAACTCGAGCGCGCGCGTCTTCGCGCGGAACTTCCGCAACCGGATCCGTTCGACCGTGTACCGGCCGAACACCTTGCCGCTCGCGCCCTCGCCGTCGTCGAGGATCGTCACCGCCACGGGGTATTTCCCCTTGCCGGACCCGCCGGGATTCGAGGGCAGCTTCTTCACGTCGAGCACGCCCTTCCAGTTCCCCGCGATGGCTTCTTTCTGGTTGCGCGGCTCGCGCTCACCCGGCAGCAGCTTGCGTTCGACGTCATCGACCGACTCGACGGCGCCCACGCTGCCGTCGTCGGCGATCTGCGCTTTGACGACGACGTTCTTGCCCTCGAACGCCTTGAGCTTGCGGATATCCGAAGAATCCGCGACGACGTAGCGCCGATCGCCGCGGACGATCGCGTAGGTGGTGGTGCGCTTCTTCGCATCCGACTCGGAGGCCGTGACAACACCTTCGAGCGCCACCGGCTCCTGCACGGCGCAGTCGTCGAGCGAACCGATCGTCACGCGTGCTTCGTTCGCCTCGCCGACGTCGGGCACGTCGACTCCGTCGAGGTCGACGAACTTCCGACGCCACGAGACGAGCGCCTCGACCACGTCGGCAGCACCCTCGAGAGCGTACACGCGCGATCCGACCATCAGGATCGGCTCACGGACCCGGTCACCGTCCCGCAGGACGTTGCGTACGTCGAGCTTGCCGCGAAGCGCGACGTCGCTCGACGGGGTTTCGGGAGCGTCGGCGGCCGCGCCGACGGCGAAAACACTCGCCAGCACGGCAACGCACGCAGACGTCGCGAACCGACGGCGCATCGAGGGGAAGAACGAGGGGGTGCGCGAGGACCGCGCCGAGAAGGAGAGCTGCATCATTACCTCCGAGTCATGGAGGCCGGACCGGACGTCCTGTCGCTCGCGATGCCGCAGGGAACGGCTCGTCGAACGACTCCTGATCGTACGAAGGCTCCGCACCGACGACAAGGGACTCGCCCCCGTCGCGCCGCGGGCCGTCAATCTTGTAGGTAGCCGAGCGCCTTCAACCGCTCGCGCAGCGCACCCTCGGTGGAAACCTCGGCGGCTCCCGCCCCGGCGCGCTTCGATCGGCGCTTCGCGTCGAGCAACGCCTCGAGTCGTGCGACCACGTCGGGGTGCTCGGCGGCGCGATTCCGCGCCTCGCGGCGATCCTGCGAGAGGTCGTAGAGCTCGACGCGCGGCTCCTGCCCGCGCAGCCAGCGCACGAGCTTGTACGGGTATCGAATCACGCTCTCGGCCGCATAGCGGTCGAGGTCGAGGTGCGTGTAGACGGTACGGTCGGCTTCGACCGGCTCGTCGCCGCGCAGCCACGGAAGCACGCTCGTCCCGTCGTGACCTTCGGCGCGGATGCCGACGAGGTCGAGCAGCGTCGGCGCGAGGTCGGTCTGCTCGACCGGAACGCCGAGCCGCCCCGGGCGAATGCGCTCGTCGCGCGGGAACTTCACGACCAACGGCACGTCGACCACCTCGCCGTAGAGCGTCTTCCCGTGCTGGATCGCGCCGTGCTCCAAGAACTCCTCGCCGTGGTCGGACACGAACACGATCACGCTGTTCTCGTAGAGGTCGCGCTCGCGCAGCTCGTCGAGAAACTCGCCGAAGTGATGATCGTTGAACGCGATTTCCGCGTCGTACAGATCCGAGATGGCGTCGATCGTTTCGGGACTACGCGCCTCCTTCGAGGCGAGCCAAGCTTTCGTTCCGATGCGCTCGTCGTCGACGTTCGCGGCGAACCGCGAGCGGAACGGCTCCTCGGGAGTGTAGGGCCCGTGCGGGTCGGTCGTGTGCAGGTAGAGGAACAGCGGCGCGTCGGGCGCTTGCCCGCGCGGTGCGACACGGTCGAGCCACGCGAAGGCTCTCTCGTTGACGTCGTCCGACAGCCGATGCCCGTGACGACGCTTCGCGCTCTCGCTGAGGTACTCGAAGGACTCGTATCCTTGGTCGAAGCCGAAGTTCTGCGACACGTTTCCGTTCGTGATCACGGCGGCGGTCCGATACCCGAACTGACGCAGCGTCTCGGCCAACGTCGACTCCGATTCGCTCATCGCGTGCTGACGATTCACCGCGCCGTGCGACCACGGACTGAGCCCCGTCATGATCGACGCGACCGACGAGCGCGTCCACGGAGACTGCGCGAGCGCTCGTTCGAACACGACCCCCTCGGCCGCCATCGCGTCGAGGTTCGGCGACGTTCCCCGCGTGTACCCGTAACAGCCGAGCCGATCGGCTCGAAGCGTATCCACGAGATAGACGAACACGTGCGGGCGCCGGTGGTCGGTCGCGACCGGATCGAGTTCCCCGTGCGAGCGCACGGCAGGACGCGCGATCCACATCCCTTCGCGGACGCTCTTCACCTCGCGGTCCGGGACCGCCTGAATCGCGACCCGCGTGAGCCACGGCTCGTTGGCGAGCAGTGGAATCGACACGGCTTCTCCGGCGTCGATCTCGTCGACGCGCGTCACACCGTCCCCCGCGTCCTGCGACACGAGGATCTTGCCTCGCGTGCGTCCCACGCGCTCGACCGCATCGAACGTCAGAACGCTGTCGCGCGGCACGGGGAGGTAGTACTCCACGCTCCCACCGTGCGGAAGGTGCAGCCCGCCGCGCCGCGACTCGGCTCGCTCCCCCAAGACGTTCACGTTGATGACGTCGAACGCCACGGCGAGATCACGCTTCTCACCGCCTCGCCGCTTCTTCGCAGCGCCGGCATGGTAGGCGTAGCTCATGCGGATCGTATTGCGCCCCTGCCGCAAGACTCCAGCCGGAACCTCGACGCGGCAGATTTGCCATACGGCCCGCAGATCGAGATCACCGACGCGCCGTCCGTTCAGGTCCAACTGCAGGGTCTGCCGCGGCGCGCCCGCATATCGAAAGGGATTGCACCTCACGACGAGCTCGACCGCCGGACCGCTCTCGGGCGACGAGAAGCTCACCTTCGACGCCCGCCCGACGCCCCACGCGAAATCGATGTCCTGAGAGTCGTCGACTTCGTCCTCCGCGAATCCGTCGAGCAGATGCCCGCGTGCGCGCTCGCTACCGACGTCGATCGACGCAATGCGGCGCACGACCGGCTCACGCCGCGCGTCGTCGACGCGCTCGTCGAGATCGTAGACGAGCGGCCGGTCCCACTCGGCTAGCGGCGCATCGGCCGACCCGCGCTCACACCCGAGCCACGCCCCCATTCCGGCGACGAGAGTCGCGACGGCGACGACGCGGTGCACGATCCGATGGCTGCAGCATGCCTGATCCACGGGCGGAGGTCCTTCCGGTAACGAACGACGGGCGCGAACGACCGCGACGAGGCGGCCCCGATCGCTGTCTATCGGTCCTGGGTCCGCTCGAAATGGAGCCTCGCTGCCCGAATCTCTGCGGGCCCCGCCGATTCGCTGGAGAATCGGCCGCGGAACTGCCGACATCTCCGGGAGCCGCGCCGCCTCGAGGCACGGTCGCCTGTCGTCGTCCCCGGAG
>JAUIME010000107.1 GCA_030433195.1 bacterium | reverse complement strand
GGAAAAGGAACCGCTGTTCCGCCACATCCGACCGCGCGGCGGCGAGCCCGAAGACCTCGAAGCGATCTGGCCGATCCGCTGGATCGATCGTCCGATCCACGGTGTCGGACCCGGTGCGGCCGACGGTTTCCCGCTGCCCTCGGGCAACGGCAACAGCGACGGTAACGGTAGCAACGACTGACGAACCCGGCCCTCCGATCTCGATCGGCGGGCCGTTCGGATTCACCGAACGGGAACCTCGTGCGCGACGCGATGCGAGGTTCCCGTTTTTCGTTCCCGCCACTCCATCCACGCCGCGACGTCCGCTTCGTAGACGACCATCGAGAATCCGGTCGTCGGATCCGGATACAAGACCACGCCTTCGTGCTTGCCGAATCCCGGCAGCTCGACCTCTCCACGATGGAACGGCAGCTCCGCCGATTCGAGGTAGCGCGCCGTTCGATCGAGGTCGAAACTCAGCGCGACGACGGCCGTGAGCTCGTGGAACTCGGCTTCCGAGACGGGGTAGTCCGTCGCCGCGGCTGCCTTCCACTCGTCGGGCGTGACCCAAACGTAGGCGTGCGGACCATGCACGACGCGCTCGGGGATCGAGCCCTGTCCGCCCGACGGCCGCAGCAGTCGAGCCCAATCTCTCGCCCGGGCTCGCGGCTCTTCGGTCACGAGCACGACGCCGACGATCTGGAAGATCGCGTTCTCGCCGACGAACCAGTTGCGGTTGCGCGAGTCGTCGTCGGCTAGGTACGAAAGGTAGAAGCTGTGCGCTCCCGGCGTTGCGCCCTCGGGGAACATGCCGTATCCCCACGC
The DNA here is from genome assembly GCA_030433195.1 of bacterium. Lineage (GTDB taxonomy): Bacteria > Planctomycetota > JACOTG01 > JACOTG01 > JAUIME01 > JAUIME01. Next base: position 10,118 of record JAUIME010000107.1, on the reverse strand, counting down.
GGCCGGCGAGTCCTCGTCGGCATCCTGCGGCTTGGCGAACACGACTTCGGGCATCACGAAGCCTTCGTCGAGCAGTGCGGCGCGGAACACTTCCGGATCGGAGACTTGCAGGCCGATGCCGTAGGGCCGATTCGATTCGCGAAGCGTTCGGTAGTAGGGATCCTCGGCGGCGCGCGCCTCGAACTCGTCTTCGCGTTCGACCCAACAATACTCGAGGTACTCCGGGCCCACGTACACGAAGCCGTTGCGCAGGCCCGGGTCGTGCCGTACCGTCAACTCGGGCGGCGACACGACGAAGCCCGCGCGCCGCAGGGTCGCCATCAGGTAGTCGATCGGCCCCTCGGTATAGGTGATGAAGTGATCGGCGCGTGCCGCGCCCGCGATCGGCGAGATCACGTCGGTACCGTCATCGAGCGCATCGGGGCGGACCTGGTCGATCGACAGCGCCGCACGGTCGAGGCGCTCGTCGCCGCTCGCGATGTCTCGATTGATGTCCTCTCGGGCGGGCGCGATATCCGTCGAACCGGACGAGCCGGCCGCGTCGTCGCCTTCCGACAACGCATCGGTGTCGCGTGCGACGTCGCGATCACCTCGCCGCTCGGTCGAGGAAGATTCCGACTCGGGAGTCGCGCAGCCCGCGGCGATCACGAGCGTGATCGACAGCAGCGTCACCAGCATCGAGTTGATTCGTAGCGTCGTCATGGTCTCCTCGTCGATCGGGCGGGTCCGTTCTGCACGAAGCCGCCGACTCAGCGGTCGGCTGGCGCCCCGCCCGGCTGCCGCGACTCGTCCATCGACAGCATCTCGGCGACGACCGGCGCCAACCGCTCGGCCACGTGCGCATGCGCCTTGGTACCGAAGTGTACGAAGTCGAGGAACCAGCGCGGCTGCTCGTTCATCGATTCGCGTAGATCCAGGTGCCGCGCGCCGTGTCGCGCCGCGACGCGATCGGCCGCGGCAACGTAGCGACGCTGGGTCCGGATGACGATGCCCTGGAGCGTCGGCCGGCGGCTCGGGAAACGCAGCTCGCCGCGCCCACTCTCGAGCCCCGCCTCGCGCCGCGCGACGCCTCGGAGATGATTCGCGAGAATGTCGAGGTTGTTCTGATACGAGAGATCCGACTTGTCGTCGTCGAAATACGCCTCGATGGCCGTCGCCGCCGCCGCCGGTTCATCGGCATCGAGACGCGCGTCGGCCTCTTCGAGCGGGCCGCCGAGTCGCGGATTCTCGCCGAACGAAACGAGCACGACGTCGGCCCCCGCCGCGCGCGCCGCGCGCACCATCGCATCGAGCGCGGCTTCGTGCTCCGCGACCGGGACGAACGGCTGCAGCCGATCGAACTCGGCCACCATCCGCTGCTTCTCGACGAACAACGGATCGTCGTTGCGGTCGTAGCTCGCGAGCCACTCCCCACCGCGATGCCGTGACGAGAACCAACGCAGTCCCAGGTCGTACGCCCAATCGACGAGCTCGCTGTATCGAGCGAGCCGCACGATCGGACCGCCTCCCGTTCGCTCGTGCGCGAGCTCGCCGGGCGCGGGATTCTCGAGCCGAATCACGCGATTGGCGACGTTGTACGCGATCGTCACGACGTCGGGCCGCAGCGGCAGGATCCGTTCTTCGAGCAGTCGCCGACCGTGGCGTGTCGAGTACCCGATGACGCCCGCGTTGAAGACCTCGACGCCACGCGCGCCCGCCTTCTCCTGAAGCCGCGCTTCGAGAAGCTCCGGATACGCTTCGCGCGCTTCGACGTCGAAGCCGAACGTACACGAGTCACCGAGGCAGACGATACGCCAAGGGCGTTGGTCCTCGCGCGTGACGTTCCCCGACGTCTCCGACGAGCGCTCGTCGACCGGGACGCGAAACCCGCTCGCATCGATCCGGACGCGCGTCCGCGTGGTCACGCCGAAGCGCCCGTCGAAGCCGGGTTCGTTCGCGTAGCCGAGTCGAGGATCGGGAACCAAGAAGGCGTCGTCGTCACGCACCACGCGAGCCACGACCTCGAGGCCGCCGAGCGCCACCACGAACACTGCCACGGAGAATGCCGCGCGACGCCACAAGGACCGTCGCCGAGGCGCGGCGCTCGAATCGCTTGCGGCGGACGACACGCGTTCGTCCATCAGCCCCCTCCTCGCCGCGCCGGAGGCGCGCCGTCTTCGAGGTATCCCATGCGCTTCAAGCGTTCGATGGTCTCCTGACGCTGCGACGGATCGAAACGGCTCGGAAGAGGATCGGCTTCGGCGGCGAAGGCGTCGAGCTTCGTGCGCAGGCGGTCGCGGATCGCGGCGACGTCCCCGCGCGTCGGCTCGCCGCGCGCGTTTCGCAACAAGTCGCGCCGCTCACCGGGATCCCGCTCGAGATCGTACAGCTCCTCGCGGTTCGCGTACGGTGTATGCACGAGCTTCCAACCCTCGTCGACGATCGAGCGCGCCTTGTAGTGGTTCGTCCAACGCGACTCCACCTCGACGTCCTCCCAGGGCTTCGTCGCCTCGGCGAAGATCGACCGCGGCGCCCCTGGCGACACGACGCCGTCGAACGGGGGCAGCAGACGCCCCTCCACGCGAGACGGAACGTCGATGCCGAGACGATCGAGAATCGTCGGAACGACGTCGATCGTCGTGACCGGATCGTCGATGCGAACGCCGGCCGTCGCAACGCCCGCATCCACGTTCGCGCCCAGGCGGACGACGAGCGGCACGTGCAACACCGTTTCATAGAGCGTGTGACCGTGATCGAAAGTGTCGTCGTGCTCGTAGAAGTTCTCGCCGTGATCCCCGACCACGACCACGATCGTCGATGCGAGCGCACCGCGCGCCCGCAGCGCGGCGAGAAGGCGCCCGAGCTCTCGATCCGTATACGCCATTTCCGCTTCGTAGGCCGCCTCGAAGCGCCGCGTGAGCTCGGTCGGGACGCCGAGCGCCGCGGTCGATTCCGCGCGCACGCGGACGATGTCTTCCGCGGTCAGCTCCGACGTTTCGCCGAAGCGCGCGCGATCGATCTCCGTCGCCAAGTACGGTAGGTGCGGGTCGAAGTAGTGCACGAACAACAACCACGGTCGCTTCGGATCGAATGCGTCGAAGGCTCCGAGCGCCGCGTCGGTGACGCGCGTCGCGCTACGCTGATCTTGGTCGAACGCGTCGATGCCGTCGAGTCGGTCGAAGCTCTGATCCCAAACGTCGAAGCCTTGATCGATCGCGAACCGACCGTCGAGCGCGAACGACCCGATCACCCCTGCGGTCTGGTACCCCCGCTCCGCGACGAGCTCGGCGATCGTCGTGTTGTCTTCGTGCACGACGAATCCGTTGCGAGGCGTTCCGTGGGTGTGCGGATGCGTCGCCGTGAAGATCGAAGCATGCGACGCGAGCGTGGTGGGTGCGACGGTCCGGCATTGCGTGTAGCAGATGCCCGTCTTCGCGAGTCGATCGAGCTCGGGAGTGCGCGCGTCGGCGCGCCCGAGCGCTCCCGTCCGGTCGGCGCGGGTCGTATCGAGCGAGATCAGGAGCACGTTCGCCGAACGCGATTCGGCATCGCTCCCGCGATCCGCGCCGCAGCCCGCGGCCCACACGACGCACGCGGCGAACATCGAGAGCGAGACGAGCCCGCCACCGAACGCATGCCGCCAACACGACGTGCCGGTCGTCGACACGGCGGCGCGCCGCGCGATCGTCGTCATCCCGGGAAATGTACCGTGTTCGTGAAGCACACCACCAGAATCCCTTCTAGCCGTTTCGAAGACAAGCGCATCGGTCCGCAGACGCCGTCTCACGACAGACCCGCGACAAGGAGCCGCCATGAATTTGGCCGACATTCTCGACGAGCTGCGCACATTCGTACGCGAGCGCGACTGGGAGCAGTATCACGACCCCAAGAACCTCGCCTCGGGCCTCTCCATCGAAGCCGCGGAGCTACTCGAGCTGTTCCTTTGGACGTCAACCTCTGACGCGCACCGCCACGGCAACGAAGTCAAACCGCGCGTCGAAGAAGAGGTGGCCGACGTCTTTCTCTACTGCCTCATGATCGCCGACACGCTCGACATCGACTTGCTCGACGCCGCGCATCGAAAGCTCGAGAAGAATCGTCAGAAGTACCCCGTCGAGCTCGCGCGCGGGAGCTCCGAGAAGTACGACCGCTTGAGGCGCGAGGACCGGGCCGCTAGCGACGACTGATCACGCGACAAGTGATCGCGCGACGACTGATCGAAGCGGCGCGCCGATCACCGTGACCGTCAGCGGTGGCGGGCGGGGCTACGGCGCTTGGCCGTCTTACGCGACGTCGCCGTCTTCTTCTTGGTCGTCGACTTCTTGGTCGTCGACTTTTTCGTGACGGTCTTCTTCTTCGACGCACCCGTCGACGTTTTCTTCGCGCTCGAGGTCGACGACTTCTTCGTGGTCGTCTTCTTCTTCGAAGTGACGGCCTTCGTGGATCGTGTCGTCGTCTTCGCGGTTCGCGCAGGAGCTGTTCGCGACTTCGCTTTCTTCTTCGGCGCCGAGCCCGAACGCGTCGTCGTCTTCTTGCGCGTCGTCGTCGTTTTCTTGGTCGTGCTCTTGCGCGTGGTGGTCTTCTTCTTCGACGCAGGTCGCGACGTCGCCGACTTCTTCGTGGTCTTGCGCTTCGCAGCGCTCGCCGCTGTCTTCTTGCGCCCGCCGCTCACACGCGCTTCTTTCGCTCGCGAAGCCGCCGAACGCTTCGGCGTCGGACGTTCGATACGCGGCGGCGGTTCGATCCGACGGCGACGCGGAGCCGGACGCAACCCGAGCGACGGATGGTTGAACTTCGCGGGACGGCTGATCGCGTCCCCCTTCGCACCCGTCGAAACGGCGGCGGAATCGCCGGCCAGGAATCCCGTCGCGAACGCGGCCTGGTTGTTGAAGCCGCCGAAACGTCCCGTGACGTCGAGCACCTCACCCGCGATGTACAGCCCGCGGTGGATCCGCGACTGCATCGTGTCGGGCTCGACCTCTTCGACGACGACGCCACCGTCGGTCGCGAGCGCCTTCTTGAATCCGTCGTTGCCGATGACGTCGAGCTCGAAGCCCTTGATCCGCTCGGCGAGAAGCCGCCACGTCGCGACCGGGAAGTTGACGCACTTCGCGGTGCGCAACCCCGGGAACGAAGCCCCGATCAACGCTTGGATCAGACGCTTCGGCAACGAACTCGGCAACGCGTCGCGCGAGAGCGCGTCGGCGATCGCCTTCTGCGGCTTCGCCCGCACGTTCATCTCGATGAGCGTGAGCAGACGATCGAGCGGAGTCTCCGGGAAGAAGTCGACCTTGACGACGAGATTCTGTCCGCGGCCGACCGTAACGCTGTCGATCGAGAGATTGAGCGCCGCGACCCCCGAGATGCTGTTCGCGAACTTGAGCTCGCCGCGCTCTCGCGCGAGCATGCTCCGAAACTGCGACGACAGCAGCTCCATCTCGACGTCTTCGACCGTGATTCCGTCGACCTCGCTCGTGTCGATGCCCTTGACCTGAAGACCGACGAGCGCGGGCTGCGGCGGAGTGACCTCGTGACCGAGATCCCGCATCCACTGCAGCGCATCGCCGGTCGAACCCGACTCCGGTGATGCCATGCCGCCGGTAGCGATGACGACGCGCTTGGCGAGGAATCCGCGCCGCTTGCGGTCGTGGATGAAATATCGATGCTTGCCGGACTCGGTCGCCTCGACACCATCGACCGAGAACGAACCGCGGAAATCGACCCCGGCCTTCTCGCAAGCCGAAACCAGCTCACGGACGACGTCGCCGTTCTTCCCGCCACCGACCACGACCGCGGCGTCCTCGAGACGTTCGGTCTTCACGCCGCGCCGTTCGAGCCAATCGACGAGCCGGGCCCCGGGGAACTGCGTGATCGCCTGGTGCAGGAACGCACCGCCTTTACCGAAGCCCGTGCAGAAGGGTTCGGGAGCGAGCAAGTTCGTGAGCTGACGACGCCCCGGACCGCGCAGCGCCAATCGCTTGCCGGGCTTCGGGTTCTTGTCGAGCAAGAGTGTGGAAGCGCCGCGAGTCGCCGACGCGAGCGCCGCGAGAAGCCCCGCGCACCCCGCACCGACGATGACTACGTCGGCACGATCGAGGACTTCGCGCTCGACCTCGTGCTGCTTGTCGGCGTTCGGCTTCTGGGAGCTCGGCTTCTCCGCGCCAGGCTTGTCGTTCGCCGGCGTACGAGCCGTAGCGTTCCCCCCGCTTTCCGTCATGTGGGCGAGCCAGTCGGTCGATCTCCGGGACTTCAGACGGAGAACGACGTTCCGCAGCCGCAGGTACCGCTCGCGTTCGGATTCGAGAACTTGAACCCGCGATTGAGCAGGGTCTCGTTGAAGTCGATGTGGAGACCCTGGAGGTACGTTTGGCTCTTCTGGTCCACGACCACCCGGATCCCCTGGGACTCGAAGACGGCATCACCCTCATCGACCTGGTCGGTGAAGTCGAGCACATATTCGAACCCGGAGCACCCTCCCCCGGCGACTCCGAGGCGAAGAACGCTGTCCGAAGACATCTTCTTCTCCTCGAGAATCCGTCGGACCTCGTCGGCCGCGCGCGGTGAGAGATCGATCATCGTGGCATCCTCCATCGGCACCGAAAAGGTGCCTTGACATTGTCGAGGATTCTATACCTTTCAGCGCTTGCGGGCAAATGCGAAGCGCCCGAAAATAGAACCCAAACCAATACTCAAAAAAGACTTACACAAGTCCGGATCATTCGGGACGGACCGTCTCGAAACGACTTTCGTCCCCGGGGTAGATCGCGCGGAGGTGCCGGACGACCTCCACGACCCGGGCCGCGGCGCGGTCGATCTCGGCCGTGGTGTTGTGCCGGCCGATCCCGAACCGAAGCGATGCGTGGGCCACCTGGGGCGACACGCCGATCGCCGCGAGCACATGCGATGGCTGAGGATCTGCCGAAGTACAGGCCGATCCTGAAGATACGGCGATATCGCGAAGCCCGGTCAGGAGCGCCTCGCCCGGCACGCCCCCAAAACCCAAGTTTAGATTACCCGGGAGCCTGCGGTCACGATCTCCGTGGACGACGACATCGTCGAGCTCGCCGAGGATCCGCTCGCAGAGGCGGTCCCTCAGCCCCCCGAGGCGCCGCGCCTCGATGGCGCGCTCGCTCTCGCCGAGTTCGAGGGCGGTCGCGATTCCGACGATCGCGGGGACGTCGAGCGTCCCCGACCGCAAGCCGCGCTCGTGCCCTCCGCCGAACTGGCGCGCGCGAAGCCTGACGCGAGGGTTCTTGCCGCGCAACCACAAGACGCCGATCCCCTTGGGGCCGTATACCTTGTGCCCGGAAATCGAGAGCAGATCGACCGGCACCTCGTCGACGCGGAGCTCGACCTTGCCGATCGCCTGCGCCGCGTCCGTGTGGAGAAGCACCCCGCGGTCGCGCGTGAGCCGCCCGATGGCCGCCAGGTCCTGCAAGACGCCGATCTCGTTGTTTGCGGCCATGACCGACACGAGCACCGTATCGTCACGAATCGCGGCCTCGAGCCGTTCGATCTCGAGCAGGCCCGTCGGCTCGACGGCCAGGATCGTCGTCTCGTAGCCCTTCTCGGCCAGGTGCGCGACGGGATCGAGGACGGCCTTGTGCTCGGTCGCCAGCGTGATCACGTGCTTGCCGCGTGCCGCATACGCCTCGGCTGCCCCGAGGATCGCCAGATTGTTCGACTCGGTAGCCCCGCTCGTGAACACCACCTCGCGCGCGCTGGCGCCGAGTACGCTGGCAATCCGCTCGCGCGCCTCTTCGACGGCGCGCTGCGCGGCCTGCCCGAACGCATGGGTGCGGCTCGCGGCGTTCCCGAACTGCTGCGTGAAGTACGGCAGCATCGCCTCGACGACGCGCGGGTCGACGGGCGTCGTCGCATGGTGATCGAGATAGACTGGAGATTCGCTCATCGGGACGGATCCGCTCGGCTGTGCCGTGTCACGGGACAGCACCGCGCGGGTCGGGGCGGGCGGTGCCGGGGAATCCTGTTTATACTACACCGGATCGGCGCTCGAGGCCCTCGGACGCGAGCCCGAATCCACGCCGCGCCCCGATCCCTTCGGGATCAAGGCCGCGGTCCGCGCGACCCGATAACCTCTTCGGAGGCCGTCGGATCCCGGTACGCACCGCCGCTCGATCGGCTGCGGATCCGGGCAACCGAGTCGCGCCCCGATGCGAAGACGCAGGCAGACGAAGACCGACACCGCGAAGCATCGAGACGAGACGAGAAAGGGCGCACACGAACGGCATGAGATGGGCCTTCGACCTCGGTAGCCTGTTCGGGATCCGCATCCGGATCCATTATCTGTTCGTGCTCTTCGTCGGCTTCCTCGTGATCCGCCAGGCGATGATCGACGTCGAACAAAACACGTTCGGTGCGCCGATCCTGCTCGCGTTCTTGTTGCTGCTGTTCGGGTTCGTGCTGCTTCACGAGCTCGGGCACTCACTCATGGCGCTGCGCTTCGGGATTCCCGTGCGCGACATCACGCTTTGGCCGCTCGGCGGCATCGCGCGCCTCGAGCGCATCCCCGAAACGCCGCGCGTCGAGCTCGCGATCGCCATCGCGGGCCCGGCCGTCAACGTCGCGATCGTGCTGCTCTTGTTGCCGTTCAGCCTCGTCTACGCGCCGGACTTCTGGAGCGAAGCTCTCCAACTCCGCCCGACGTCGCTGCTCTCGCACTGCATGCTCGCCAACCTCTTCATGGCTGGCTTCAATTTCATCCCCGCATTTCCGATGGACGGCGGCCGCGTGCTGCGTGGACTCCTCGGCTACCGCATGGACTTCGTGCGCGCGACGACCATCGCCGTGCGCGTCGGCCGCGTCTTCGCGCTGAGCTTCATCGTCTTCGGTGCGCTGCGCGGCAACCCGATGCTGTTGCTCGTGGGCGTCTTCATCCTGCTCCTCGGCGCGCACGAAGAACGAGCGGTTCGATGGCGCGCGATGATGAACGCGTCGAAGCCGTCCGCCACCGTCATCGACGAAGACGGCAATCCCGTCGACGGCCCGTCCGGCGAAGGTCGCGAAACGATCACCAACGACGATCTCGAAGCGGCGATGCGCGAAGCCCTCGCCCGCGGCGACATCGACGCGTTCCGCCGCATCCTCACCGCCCGCATGGCCCGCGAAAACCGCGACGCCTGAACCGCCCGCACCGAAGGTCGCGGGCCCGTGTCACCGCGTGAGTCGAAGCCGGCGTGACTGCTCCGAGCGCAAGACGCCACGCGGATCGTACCTCGCCTGAACTCGGCGAAACTCGTCGAGCTCGGGAACCATGCGCGCGAACGTCTCGGGGTCGGTAACGGCATCCTTGGCGAGATAGACACGTCCCCCGCTCGCGGCGACGACCTCGTCGCATTCGCGAAGCGTCTGCCGCCACCGAGGCCCACGGCACGGGACGTCGATCGCCAGGGTGAAGCCCGGGATCGGGAACGAGAGGATGCCCTCACCACGCGCACCGAAAGTCTTCAACACGCCGAGAAACGGACCGCGCGTACCCGCGGCGACACGCTCGAGCACCGCGCGCAACACGTCACGCCCCCCCTCGAACGGAACGGCGATCTGATACTGCACGAAGCCGGGTTTGCCGTAGAGGCGATTCCAGTCGTCGAGCGAGTCGAGCGGGTAGAAGTAGGGATCGTACGCGACGACATCGTCACCGCGCGGTCGGTAGTAGCACAGTCGATTGAACCACCGGATCGCGAACCTCGACAGCAGCCACGTCGGCGCGTCGCGATCGAAGGAGCGAACGCGCCCCTTCGCGGGTTCGAAGACGTCGGCACCGCGGGGAACTTCGGATGACGCGGCGTGCTCCCCCAAGCTCACGAAACCGCGACCGAGCGCACGTCCGCGAGCGAGCCCGTCGATCCAAGCGACGGAGTAGGTCGCGCCGCCGCTCGGACTCTCGAGGCGATCGCACACAGCGTCGAGAGTCGGCGCACGATGATTCGTGCGACGGATGTACGCGCTCTCGACGCGTCGCAATCGCATCGTGACCGAAGTGACGAAGCCCGTGAGCCCCATGCCACCGAGCGTCGCGCGGAAGAGGTCTTCGTTCTCGTCGCGCGAGCAAGAGACCGAGCGGCCCGACGCGAGCACAATCTCGAGGCGATCGACGAATGCCCCGAAGGCGCCATCGA
>JAUIME010000106.1 GCA_030433195.1 bacterium | reverse complement strand
GACGCGGGCGCGGGGGGAGCGCCGGGCGCTGCGGGCCCCGCGCCCGTCGGACGTCCCGCACGCGGCGCCGCGAGCGACGCTGCGAGCGACGCTGCGATCGACGATCGCGCCGAACTCGAACGCGAAGTCGATCGCCTCGTCGAAGCGCTGCAATCGAACGCCTGGCGGAAGTAGCCGGCCCACCCGTCGGCCTCGATCGTGTCGTGAACGCCGGAAGCTCGTGGATCCGGCGTCGGTTCGTGGTACCCTCGGCCCACCGGTCTGCCTCGCAGCGCACTCGACCAGGAGTCGCCAGGGGGGAACATGCAACGCTTCGATCGAATCTTCGCGGGAACCCTTCTCGTCGTACTCCTCCCCTCATTCGGCTGCCTCACTGGCGAGCGCCGACATACGAAGATCGCGCCCTCCGTCCCGCAGCCACCGCCCGCCACCGGCTTGCGGATCGGGGAGTCGATCCGCGTGACCGACGACGTCTTCCCCGGCGCGCATCGAATCGACGAAGACACGACGGTCTGGGTGTGGCGTATCGTCGATCACGACACCGGTGAGCCGATCCCCGACGCGGTCGTGCAAGCGCCCAATCACGTGAGCGGCGCCCCGGAAGATCTCTACTTCTTGGCCGAAGCCGAAGCCGACGAAGACGGCTGGGTCCGGCTCCGCCAAGATCAGATCGAAGGCTATCGCGACTACATCCTCGCCGACGCGCCGGGCTACGCGCCCAACGAGCATTGCTTGCCGGGAGCCGATGTCGTCGAGCTACGCCCTGGAACCGACGTCCCGATCGTCTTGTACGACTTCCTCGGACGGCCCGTCCCGAACGCGATCGTCGGATACAACCTCGGCTGCGGTCACGTCCCGGACCAACGGACCGCGCGTACCGACGCGTACGGTCGTGCCGTGCTGCCGTCGATCTGGCCCGAGCGCCACAACGACCTGTTCGTCGTCTCCGAAGGGCTTCATGCCTCGTGTTCGCATCTCTCGCGCACCTGGCGACCAGGCGAGCCGCCCGTCGCGATCCACTCGTCGCCGGGCCTCGTTCTCGAAGGGCGCATCCTCATGAAAGACGGTACGCCTGCGGTCGGCGCGTTCATCGACAGCACCTTCCATCGGCCCGCGGCCGTGGCGGACGAGTTCGGACGATTCCGGCTCGTCGGCATCGCGAAGTGGGAAGACATGTTCGCGTCGATCCCCCCCTTCGACGAGGAACCCCCTCGCGGCGTCGAGATCGAGGAGTTCTACGCGGACCAACTGATCGATTTCACGATGCCCCCCGCGGGCGTGCCGATCGAGCTCGTTCAAGGCGAACCGCGATCGGGGGTGCCGCTCGAAGTCCGCTGCGTCGGAAGCTCCGGCGAACCCGCGAACGGAGTGCTCGTCGCCGCATGCCGACCGCGAGACGGATGCACCGTGACCGAGCGCACGAACGACCGCGGCATCGCGGAGCTGTCGGTGCCGACCGGCACGTATCGGATCCTCGTCGACGGGAAGCTCGGCGCATGGGGAGACACCGAGGTGCCTTTCGAAATCGAAGGGAACGACGCCCACGAGCTCACGATCGAGGTCCCGAGGAACCCGACGGTACGGGTCGATTCGTCACGGCTCCCCGAGCATGTCAACGTGCGCATCGCGACACCGACGCGCTTCCTGTTGATCGAGTTCGACGAACCGATCACCCACGTACCCGTCCCGACCTCCGAGCCGGCCGTGTTTCGCATCTCCGGCAACACGGACCCGGGCTCCTACGAGGACAGCGTCCGGTACTTCGAGATTCCGCTCGTTTCCACGAGCACCGCGGCCGATCGCGCGCCGATCGTTCTCGAATGGCTCCCGACGACACGCCTCCACGCGAATTTCGAAGGGCCGGACGGCAACCCTGCCCTGGCGTATCTCGACCTCCACGAAGCGAACGTGTGGAACGAGACCGATACCGATTCTACGTCCGTCATCCGCGAGACGTGCCTCGACGGTGAGGTTCATTGGACCGCGACGCCCGTGGATGCTTCCCTCGATCCGGTGTCCGGCAGCGTCGACATCCCTGCGGGCGGCGGCGACGTCGATCTCGGAACGATCCGATTTCTACCGGCCCCGCTTCGCGAGCTCACGATCCTGCTGCCGCCCGACACGAGCCCCGACTCCGTGCACGTGGGCGACTCCCGCTACGAGTGGCCCGCGACGGTGATCGCCGCCGATTCGGATCGACTCGTCGTCACGGACACCTGGTTCGACCCCGGCACGATCGTCGAACTCACGACGGACCCCGATTCGTGGCTCCCGTTCCGCTTCGAACTCGAAGGCACCGCCCCTTGGGAAGTCGAGTGGCCGACGGCCACGATCGATCTCGTCGTGCGAGACCCGAACGGCGCCCCCCTCGCGGACGCATCGATCCTCCTCGATCGCGAAGAGCTGGATCTCTGGCCGAAGGATGACGGAACGTATCGCCTCGCCGGCATTGCCGCCGGTCCCCGCCAGCTCATCGTCGCCGCCGACTTCCACAAGAGCGTCGTCTTCGAACTGATCGTCGAAGACGGTGAATACCGACAGCTCGAACTGACGCTCGAACGGCGCCCGAAGCGCCAGTCACTCGACAACCGGTGAGTCCGATCGACCGAGCTTCGCGTCGATGAACTCGCGTTCCGTGTCATTGGATGCGAGCTCGCGAGCACGCATCCACGCGGCGCGGGTGTGCTCTGCGGGATGACCTGCACGCTCGCCGAGCGTGGCAAGGGTCGTGTGGAGATAGAAGTACGAGGCGAGGGATTCGCGAAGGCGAGCCTCTTCGATCGCCGTAAGCCCGGCCTCGGGCCCCCGGACCTCCGCGACCGCGACGGCTCGGTTGAGCGCGACCACGGGCGAGTCGGTCAAGACCAACAGCCGATCGTAAAGGCCGACGATCTGCAGCCAGTCGGTGTCCTCGAAGCGCTCCGCGTCGCAATGCACGGCCGCGATTGCCGCCTGAACGACATAAGGGCCCGCCGCGCCTCGCCGAATCGCTCGCTCGAGCCATTCTCTGCCTTCGCAGACCAAACCGCGATCCCACTGCGCGCGATCTTGGTCCTCCAGTGGGACGAATCGCCCGCTCGAATCGCTCCGCGAATCACGACGAGCTTCGAGGAACGACAACAAGGCGTTGAGTCCCGCGATCTCGGCGTCATCGGGAAGGAGACTCTCGAGCATCCGCACCAACCGAAGCGCCTCGCCACCGAGCACGCGACGCTCTGCGATCTTCTCGCCGTCGAGTGAATAGGCTTCGTTGTAGATGAGGTATACGACCGCCAGCACCGACGACAGCCGTGGCGCAAGTTCGTCGACCTCGGGAACTCGGTACGGAATCCGCGCCTCGCGAATCCGGCGTTTTGCACGTACGAGGCGTTGCGCCATTGTGGCTTCGGTGACGAGGAACACCCGCGCGAGCTCGGCCGCCGTCATGCCACAGAGAGTGTTGAGTGTCAGCACCACGCGAACGTCCTCCGCGAGCGCGGGATGACAGCACGTGAACACGAGGCGCAGTCGTTCGTCGGGAACGGACGCTTCGTCGCCGTGAACTTCGCCGGCCGCCGGCAGGTTCGCTTCGTCGCCGGCGAACTCGGCGAGATCGCGAACCGCATCCGAATCCCGCTGCCGGCGACGCATCCGGTCGATCCAATATCGTATCGCGACGCGGAGCAGCCAAGCCGCCGGGTTACGCGGAACTCCGGTGGACTCCCATCGAACGCAAGCACGCGCGAACGCCTCCTGCATGGCTTCTTCGGCTTCGCAGAAGTCGCCGCAGCGGCGAACGAGCGCCGCGAGAATGAGACCGTACTCGCGACGGAACACGGTCTCTACCGCCGTCCGAGCGTCGTCGTTCACGAGAAGTAATCTTCCGGCTCCCAAACCGGACGAACCTCGATGCACCCGACTTCGGCTTGCGGAATCTCGCTCGCCCATCGAATCGCTTCGTCGAGATCAGCCGCCTCGACCACGAAGATTCCACCGATCCGGTCCTTCGTCTCGACGAACGGGCCGTCCGTGACGAGCGTCTCGCCATTTCGGACCCGCACCGTCGTGGCTCGCTCGGTCGACTGCAGCCGAAACTCGACGCACCGCGCGCCCGCATTCGTGAGCCGCTCTTGCAGCTTCGCGTAACGCTCCATGAGAGCTCGATGATCCTCGGGATCGAGTCCGATGTGCGTCTCCTCTGCCGAGCAGATCATCAACAAATACCGCATCCACGCCTCCCGCCACATTGCTGCGAGCCTCGTCGTCACGCCTCGTTCCTGCCCCAGGATAGGCCAATGCCGAGACGCGTGCAATTGCCTCCGAGCGCGTCTCCGTGATCGCGGCGGACCCAACGCGATTTTTCTCGATTTATGGGTCGAGTTCTACGATCCCCGTACGTCGACCTCACGTCATGCCCATCGACATGCAGTGGCGCGACCTCGGGGATGTGGTGGAACGCCGAAATGGAGCACGAACGATGAGACATTCGAAAACCACCCCCCAACGTTTCCCCTCGGGCCTGCGCGTCGGCTCGAAGCTTCACGCGGACGACGTCGCAGCATCTCGTGGCCGATCGAGCCCCCTTGCCCTCGTGGGCGCGGTCGCGACATTCGCATTCGTCGCGTCGACGTCTCTCGTTGCGGTGGCACAGTCGCCAGGATCGATCGAACGGTCGCAGGAGATCGACGCCAACGACGGAGGCTTCGGAGGAACCCTCGGTGCCTTCGCGAGCTTCGGATCCGCGATCGGACAGATCGGCGACCTCGACGGCGACGGGATCGAAGATCTCGTCGTGGGTGCCGAAGGAGACGCCGACGGTGGTCCGGGAACGGGCGCCGTTTGGCTACTGTTCATGCGCCGCCAAGGAGTCGTTCGTGACGAGCGGAAGATCTCCGCGAGCACACTCGCCGGGATCGACCAGGGAGACCTGTTCGGAGCTGCCGCGTGCGGCATCGGCGATCACGACGGAGACGGAATCCCGGACGTCGCGGTCGGGGCCCCTTTCGACGACGATGGCGGGCTACATCGAGGCGCGGTCTGGATCTTGTTCCTCGACTCGGACGGCCAGGTGCATTCCCAACGCAAGATCAGCGACACCGCCGGGGGCTTCACGGGCGATCTTCGGAACGAGGATTTCTTCGGGAGTTCGGTAGCCGCTCCCGGCGATCTCGATGGCGATGGCATCGGCGACCTCGTCGTCGGGGCCTACGGCGACGACGACGGCGCGTTCGCGGCCGGAGCCGTATGGGTCCTCTTCCTCGAGTCCGACGGATCCGTGAGGACGCAGACCAAGATCAGCGCCACGAGTGGCGGCTTCGGCGGCGCGCTCGCCATCGCGTCGCAGTTCGGTTGCTCGATCGCGTCGCTCGGCGACCTCGATGGTGACGGGATTGGCGATCTCGCCGTCGGTGCTCGCGGCGACCGAGACGGGAGCAGCGGAGCGGGCGCCGTTTGGATTCTCTTCATGAACACCGACGGCACGGTCGGGACGCATCAGAAGATCAGCGCGCTCGAAGGCGGGTTCCAGGGAGACCTCGAAACGAACGATTTCCTCGGCTGGTCGATCGCCAACGCCGGCGATCTCGACCGTGACGGCGTGCGCGATCTCGCGGTCGGAGCACCGGGCGACGACGACGGAGACGACGACGCGGGCGCGATTTGGTTCCTGTTCCTCGCGCAGGACGGAACGGTCCATGCGCAGCAGAAGATCAGCGCGACGCAAGGCGACTTCACGGGCTTCCTTCGATCGGGGGATCGCTTCGGCCGAGCGGTGGCAGCGATCGGCGACCTCGACGCCGACACGATCGGCGACATCGCGGTCGGCTCACTCGACGATGGCGACGCACAGGATCAAGGTGCCGTGTGGGTCCTCTTCCCCGAAGTCGGACCTTGCGGAGACGCGAGCGCGGGAACCGTCGACCAATCGAACGGGTTTCCGTTCGACTCCCTGCTCGTCGACGGCTCCGCCGGCATCCCGACACGAAGCCTCGACGCCCAGGTCGGCGATACCGTGCAGATCGAGATGCGCGCCGCGCCGCGCGGCCCTGCCCCCGGACGCTTCGCGCTTTGGGTCTGGCTCGGAACTCCCGACGCTTCCGACGCCGCTGCACTCGTCGATCCCGGAAGCCGGATGACCGTCGGTTGCACGGTGTTCCCGATTTCGTTGCAGGGCGGACTCCCGCAACCCGTTCGCTGTGTCACGAGCCCGGGCCTGCCGTTACTCGGCGGATGTTCGACTCCACCGATTTTCCCCACGTTCGTCCCGTGGAACTTCCCGAAGCCGCTGCCGCGACCGATCACACTGACGCTCCAAGGACTCGTCGAGGATGCCAGCTCCCCCAATCCACGACGCTTCAGCGTGACGAACGCGATTCGCCTGGACGCGCGCTGAGTCGAGCGGGACGTTCCGAGGGGCTGCGGAAGCATCCGGATGCGCCTCTTTGGCACGCAAGAACCATGCACGGTTCTCGCCGGGTCCTCACGTCATCGAGTGCCGCGGGTCGTCACGACCCGCGGCACCTCGAATGACGACAGGAATCACCGGTTGGCTCGCAGCCGAAGACGGCGACCCGGCTATTCGACGCGAATGACGATCGCGTTGGTCGGCGCGAAGCCGCGCGTTCCGAGCGCCGCGGGATCCCGCAGGATCCCCTGGAACGTCACGACCGTTCCGGGCGGGAGATTCGCGGGGTCGCCTTCGTCGAGTTGCAACAAGAACGCCGGCGCGGGCGCGGGATCCGGCATCGGCGCCCCGTCGAAGTAGCGACTCGCTCCGAAGCGCCCCGGCCTGCCGACGCCGTTCCAGATCGCCGCCGGCGAGGCACCCGCAGCCAGGAACGGCGTGAAACAGACCAGTCCAAGCGCATCGGGCAGCACGACCGGATCCGTCGCGGTCGGCGCGCCGAGGTTCGCGTGCACGAGAAACGCGCCGTTGCCCCCGGCCGGCGGGCGCAGCATCCACAACAACCACGAGTCCGTCGCGCCGATCGTGATCTCGCGCGCCGCATCGCCAACACTGCCATTCAAGAACAGCGTGTCAACGGCGCCGTCGATCGCATTCACGGAGCCGCCGCGGCAAAGCGTCGTGCAATCGTCGGACGTGAGATCCCACGACCGGAAGTGACCGTCGGTCGCGTAGGCGATACCGACGCCGCTATCGATCTCGGTATCGGTCAGGAAGCCCGTCACTTCGGCGAGCTGAATCGCCTCGCTCCAGGTTTCACCGTCGCGACGGAACGCATAGAGCGTCTCGTACGACCCGGCGAGGATCTCGTTCTCGCCGAGCGCCACGATCGAACCGAACGACGGAACCGGCCCCACCGCGGGCCGCAACACTTCGGTCGGGATCCACGACATCCCGTCGCGGCGGAAGAGCTGCAGGCCCCACCGCGCACCGGGCTCGTCGATTCCGATCGCCAAGAGATCGCCACGAACGGCAGCCGAGCCGACCGTGTTGACGCGCAGCGTTCGAACCCAGCTCGCCGCGGTGCGTTCGTACACCTGCGTGTTGAACGGCCCCCCCGACGAAACCGGAGAGAGCACGAGCGTACGGCCGTCCGCGGAGATCGACGAAGTAAGGCCGCCCCAACGAAGCGGAACGCGCTCGAGTGTCGACTCGTACACCCAAGCGTCGGAGGCCAACCGGCGAAACACGTGCACGTCGGTCGTTCCGTCCCCGGAGTTCTCGAGGACGACAACTCGACTCTCGTGCGCCTCGATCGCGAGCCCGAACTGCGAGTTGTTCGGGGCGCCGGGCGTCACCAACACGTCGCGCTGCACCCACTGTCCTTCCACCAGTCGGTAGAGGTAGACCCGGCCGCGCCCGCCTTCGGCAGCCGTCGCGCCCACCGCGAGCCACCCACCCTCGAGCGCCACCGACGCTCCGAACCCGGCACCGACCGGACCCTCGATCCGAGTATCGGGCACCCACGTGGCGCGTTCGAGACGATACACGTCGACCGAATCGTCCTGGGCGTTGCCCACGACCGCGTACCCATCCTCGATGGCGATGTCGACACCGATGCGCGTGTGGTCGACCGGCGCGATGGCGACATCGGCAAGTTCGCACTGCGCGATCGCCGTGCGGGCTCCGCCCCACGCGAGCCACACGACCCCCACCAAGAGAATGCCCAGTTCACGAACACGAATGGCGGACGACTTCATGAGGAAACTCCTTTTCGACTCTCCCAGGGCAACCGCCGGCTCGCGGCCGACGGGGCGCCCGCTTCGTGTCGACTTCGTGACCCACGAATCGCCGAGCGCCCGACCCTTCTCACCCTCCAGAACGCGAACCCGCTTCGGAATCCAACCGGCCAGGAAGACCCCATCACCACCGCTTGCACCATTCGAAGGAGCCGGTTTGGAATGGTGCCATGAAAATCAAGCGCTCTATTTACAACGAGTTACGTCGTGAAATCGCGGAACCACAGATCCTCGTCCTGACCGGCTCGCGCCAGGTCGGCAAGACGACGCTCATGCGACAGCTCGAGTTCGATTGCCTCGAACGAGGGATGCGAACACGTTTTCTCGACCTCGAGCAGCCGGATGATCTTGCCGCGCTGCGGGGGGAGCGCGAGGACCTGATCCGATCGCTCGTGCACGAGGTCGACGTCGTGTTCATCGACGAGTTCTAATCCGGTGAGTCACGCGACGGTCGATCAGTCGAACGTGACGACGACCGCATTGGTGGTGCTGACCTTCTTGGGACTCGGACCGTTTCCGTCTCCGATCAGGGCCTGCACGGTGACGACGTCTCCGGGCGCGAACGTCGACCCAGGGATATCGAGGACCACGCCGGGAAGGGAGCTCCCCGTGGCTTCGGGGGCGGATGGCAAGAGGCGCGGATCATTCGGCTTGATCGTGTTCGCGACGTACAGCGGCGGAACGAACCCCGGCAAAGCCACGAGCGGTTGGAAGCATGCAAAGCCGATCTGTCGCGGAAGCGGGGCCGCCGTGACTTGGTTCGGTCGACCGTCCCAGATCGCCGAGTAGTAGCGGCTCCCGACGGCGGGCGCGGGAGCGCGATCGAGGCGAATCTGCAGAGGGTCGAGCGAGTCGGCGGCGAGGTCGCGTGTGGTCGTCGTCCCCGTCGAACCGTTGACGTGCAACACGTCGACAGGCGATCCGTGCGACGCGGTATCGACGACTCCCGCACGACAGCGAATCGCGCGGTCGTTGCGGTTCAGGTGCACGGCCAAGTCACCGTTCGATGCGAGTACTACGTCGTCGAAGCCGTCCCCATTGAAATCGCCGATCGCGTGCGGACCCGTCTGCCGCCGCGACATACCCGCAAAACTCAGTCGGACGTCGAACAGAGTATTCCCCTCGCCGAGCAGGATGTCGAAGCGCGAGTCATCGCCGACCGCGAGCAGGTCGAGCTCGTCGTCACCATCGAAGTCGCCGATCCCGACACCGGCCAGCATCCCCGCGGTTTCGAGGTACGACTCGTCGGGGAACGTCCCCTGGCCGTCACCAAAACGCAGGCGAATGCGCGAGCCGTCGCGGAGCGCGAGGTCGAGGTCGCCGTCGTGATCGAGGTCGGCCGTGACGAGCGTGTCGGACTCGCTCTCGAGCAGCGGGAAGCTCGCGGCTCGGGTGAACACTCGATTGCCATTGTTGCGAAGAAGAGTCACGCCGATCGCGCCGGGATCGATGACGCAGAGATCGAGCTGACCACTGCCGCCGAAATCGACGAACTCGCCGATCACGAACGCATGCGGTTCGAACGCGAGCGTGAACGGGATCCCCGCGAGGAAAGCCCCGTTACCCAACCCGAAGTAGAACTCGATGATGTCATCGTCGACCGAGATGGCGAGGTCGAGATGCCCATCGCCATCGAGATCACCGGTCGCGATGTGCCTCGCCTCGGACGACAGGGATCGAGATATGACGCGGGTCAGGCTGCCATCGCCATCACTCGTATAGACGAGGAGACTACCGGCGGCGGTCACCGCAACATCAGGAAGCGAATCCTCGTTGAAGTCTCCTACGGCCAGGAACTCCGGGCTGACTGCGCCGGTCACGGGGATCACGCTCCCGAAGCCGCCGGCGCCGTCCCCGAGCATCACCATCAGCGCGAACACGACCGGTTCCGCGGTGAACACGAGGTCGAGATTGCCGTCTCCATCGAAGTCACCGGTGGCGATATCCTTGACGTCGGCCGTGAACGCGATCGACGACCCGACGCGGAAGCCGCCGCCGCCCGCTCCCGGGAGAATGCTCGGCCCGCTCGGTCCACCGTCCAGGACGATGTCGAGTTTCCCGTCGTTGGTCAGATCGGCAACCGCCGGACGCATGCTCCCGGCCACGTCCACCTCGTAGGTCGATACGATCGGAGAGCCGCCGCCGGTCGGCCGAAGCGCGACGATCGCGACCGCCTGATCGTCCGCTGCATAGCCCGAGAAGACGAAGTCTGGCGAACCATCGTCGTCGACATCCTCGAGCACGGGCGTCGACGGCACACTCGGAATCGGGAGCGAGACGGGATCTTCGAACCCGCCCGACGGGATCCCGCGCAGGAGTCGCGTACCCTGAGCTGTGAGCAGCACGTCGCACACACCGTCGTCGTCGATGTCGGCCAGCGCGAAACCGCTGCCCCCCGAGTCCTCCCACGTGACCACCCCGGGCGGCCGTCCGAACGCTCCCGTGCCGTCTCCGAAGAGGATCTGATGACCGGCGTCGGAGGACTCCCGACCGACGACGAGGTCGACGTGCCCGTCGTCGTTCACATCGCCCGCGACGACCGACCGTGTGTCGGCGCTCAGCGGATGAACCACGGGTGTGGAGAAGCCACCGGTCCCGTCCCCGAACGACATCCTCAGCGTGGCGTCCTCCCACGCGAGATCGAGATGCCCGTCTTCGTCGAAGTCGGCCGTGGCGATCGTACCGCCGAAGAAGAGCGGACCCGGCAGGGACGCGACCTCGACGAAGCTGCCGTCGCCCCCGCCCGCGAGAATCC
>JAUIME010000105.1 GCA_030433195.1 bacterium | reverse complement strand
AGGTACTCGGTGTTGCCGCCGAAGCCGACGACGGGAGTGTTCGTGTCGCGCGCGGGAACGAGCTCGCGTCGAAGGTGCTCGAAGAACGAATCGGTCAGACGGAATTGCGACTCGAGAAGTTCGCGCCCCGTCGCGGCGTCTTCCGAAGCATCGACGATGCCCGCGGTACGCAGCCAGCCCGTCGCTTCGAGGTAGCGCGTTGCTTGCAACATCGAGAACGTGCTCGTGAAGAAGAACCGGAGGATCTTCTTGCCCTTGAGTCCGGGACCGGAATCGGAGAGCAGGCGCCGCAGCAAGAGGAGGATGATGCACACTTCCTCGGCTTCGAGCTTGGTCTCGCGATACAGGGTTCCGAGGGTGCCGCGGTCGGCTTCCAGAGCGGCTTCGAGCTCGCGCCCGGTTTCGCGCAGGGTTTCGGCGTTGTCTTCACCGCGACGTGCGGCGGCGATGACGAGCTCGTAGCGATCCCAGACGTCGAGTACGTCGCGTATCGTTTCCTTCTTCGATGCGGTCGACTCGCCGTTTCGATTCATGGAGGATTCTCGTGACCTCGAGTGAGAGCGGTTCGGATGGAGCCGCGAGGCTCGAGTCGTTCTCGCGGCCGCGAAGCATGGGTGAGCCCGGCCTGCGGCGTCGCCGCGGGCCCGAGAACCGGGTCTCGGGCGGTCGACCGGTCGCGATCCATCATAGAAAGCGGGGTAGCGGCGAGCCAATGGAAATTTGCCCGAGGCGGCGGTCCGCGGCGGTCGACCGGCGTCCGTGACCCTCGTCCGCGCGGCTGCTAGAATCTCGCGCTTCTCGGACCTCCCCGCCTTGCTCGTTGTCAACGGATCAGCCCATGTCGACCGGATCGCAGCCACCAGGGTCTTCGTTTCACGAAGATCGTGAGCGACTCATCGAGGATCTCGGAGAGCTGATCCATCGCGAGCCGCTCGACGTCGATCTCGTCAAGAAGCGGCTGCACGAGCTCCCCGGCGAGGACATCGCGCGCTGTCTCCAGGTGCTCGACCTCGATCCTCCGCAGATGCGCCTCTTTTCGCGGGCGCTTTCGGACGAGCTCGCGGCGCGCGTGCTCGACGAGGTCGACGAGGGATCCGCGCTCGACCTGATCGAGGCCGTCGGCATCGAGCGATTGCCCCGCGTCATGGAGGAGATGCCCCCGGACGAGGGCGCGGACCTCCTCGCGTACCTCGAGCCCGAGCAGCGCCGGGCCGTGCTGCAGCGCATGGATCCCGAGCACGCGAAGAACCTGCGCGAGCTCGAGAAGTTCGATCCCGAGACCGCGGGCGGGCTCATGACCAACGAGTTCCGCATGGTGCGCCCGCACCGCCGCATCGAGGAGGTCATCCAGCGGATCCGCGACGAGGAAGACGAAGAGGACCACCAGCCGGGCTACATCTACGTCGTCGACGAGTTGCGCAATCTCATCGGTGTGGCGTCGCTCAAGCAGCTCATGCGCGCCGACCCCGGAGAGACGATCGGCAACGTCATGCAGAAGGCGTGGCTCACGGTGCCGCCCGACATGGACCGCGAAGAGGTCGCGCGGATCGTCGATCGCTACCACTTGTACGCGGTTCCGGTCACGGACGATCGCGGGTCGCTGCTCGGCGTCGTGACCAGCGACGACGTCATGGACGTCATCGAAGAGGAAGTCTCCGAGGACATGTATCGGCTCGCGGGTGCGGGTGCGCACAATCCGTTCGCCGAGCCGGTGCTGCGGCGCGTTTGGTTCCGTCTGCCGTGGTTGACGGTGACCATGCTCGGCGGCTTCGCGTCGGTCGCGATCATCGGGCGCTACGAAGACACGATCCGCGACGTGCGCGAGATCGCGTTCTTCATCCCGATCATCGGCGCGCTGGCCGGGAACGTCGGGGTGCAGGCGTCGACGATCATGGTGCGCGGCTTCGCGACCGGTGACATCCCGCTCGGCGGCCGGGCGGCGTGGAACCTGCTCGTTCGTGAGATGGCCGTCGGATCGATCATCGGCGCGATCTGCGGAGTCGCGACGGGGGCCTACGCGGCGTTGTTCGTCGAGGCGGAGGCACTGCGCTTCGGGCTGTCCGTGGGGCTGTCGATCTTCGGGGCGATCAGTGCGGCGGCGGCGGTCGGCACACTCGTACCGCTCGCATGCTCGAGGCTCGGAGTCGACCCCGCGCTCGCGGCCGGGCCGTTCATCGTTACCGTCATCGACATCTTCGCGCACCTGATCTACTTCGTCGTCCTGACGGTC
The DNA here is from genome assembly GCA_030433195.1 of bacterium. Lineage (GTDB taxonomy): Bacteria > Planctomycetota > JACOTG01 > JACOTG01 > JAUIME01 > JAUIME01. The sequence goes on along the minus strand of JAUIME010000105.1, from coordinate 8,719 downwards.
ATCTTGCTCGGCACCTTGCGCGCCGCGGTTTGAGTCGCGCGTCACCGAAGTCGGTGCGCCGCGGCCCTTCGGAATCTTGGCGGGTGGGGATCGATTCTGCTACAGTAGCGCGGTCCTCGATTCCCCGCGATCCCGCATGACGTCTGGGATCCCGGCCGATCCGGTGGGTTCGGGCCGGTTGCTGCCAGCGTTTGCCGCTGGCGGTTCGTGGGCACCGAGAGACACCCGTCGCGCGTTCGCGGTTCGCGCGGCCGGGTCCGCGGCGGTCGCAGCAGCGGCCGCGGCATCGACGGCGGTTGCGGTCAGCGGCTTCGGTTGCGGAGCTGCTTCAGTCTTGGGGAGGGGTTTCATGCGCACGTCCACACACGGTTTCACGCTCCTGCTCGGTTTCACGCTCTTCGTCGCCCTTGCGACGACGGCCTGCCAGACGGCGCCGAAAGAGCTTCCCGAATCGACGTCCGAAGGCGGACCGACGGCGGCTCTCTACGAACGGCAGCCCGTCGACATCGCGGTGCTCCCCGTGTTCACGGGACGGCGCTACGAGCCCACGCTCGCCGACGCGCTGCGCGGCGAGGTGAAGAGCCACTTGCTCACGCTGCGCTTCTCGCCGCTCGCGTTCGAATGGGTCGACAGCAAGCTCGGCGATTTTCCCGACAGCCGTCCGCTCGACCTGAACCAGATGCGCGGCAACTTCGAGGAAGACGCGCTGCTCTACGTCACGCTCGATCAGTGGGACGACTCGCTGCTGCCGAAGCATCAGATGATGATCGTCGGGCTCACGTTCTCGCTCTACGACTCGCGAACGGGCACCGAGCTCTGGCGTCACCGCGTCCGCGATCGCACGATGCGCCTGCCGAAGCCGGATCCCACGAAGGAATCGGCCACGACCGAGCAGATCATCGCCGACGTCCTCGTCGCCGAGGCGCTCGCGACGTTGCCTTCGAAGGATCAAGCGAAGAACGGCGTCGGCAGCTGATCCTGCCGACGATTCGCCCATGGGACTCCCCGGTGCCGACGCTCCGCTCGATGCCGCGTGGCCGGCTCGCGGCGGAGTCTACGTCCTCGTGACGGCGGCCTTGTCGCCGCTTCCCGTCCCCGAGACGATCGCGGCGTGCGCGCGCGGAGGGGCGACGGCAATCCAGCTTCGCGAGAAGGGACTCCCGCGCGACGATTGGCTCGCGCAAGCCCGAGAGGCTCGTGCCGCAGCGCACGAGCACGGCGTCGCGTTCGTCGTCAACGACTCGCCCGAGATCGCCCTCGCTTGCGGAGCCGATGGCGTGCATCTCGGCACCGAAGACGCAGCGATCGCCGACGTGCGGCGCGAGTACGGCAACGATCTCCTCATCGGCGCGTCGTGTCATTCGACGGCCGACGTGCGCCGCGCGATCGAGGCCGGCGCCGATTCGCTCGGGCTCGGCCCCGTCTACGGAACGACGACGAAGGCGATCGAGGGGACCGTCGGTGTCGCGTTCGTGCGCGAGGCGCTCGCGCTGACCGATCGGCCGTGTTTTCCGATCGGCGGGATCGACGCGTCGAACATCGATGCCGTCGTCGCGGCCGGAGCGACGGGTGTCGCCGTATGCCGCGCCGTGCTCGCGAGTCCCGACATTGAAGGCGCCGTTGCAGCGCTCGTCGCGCGGCTCGACGCTGGACGGACGGCCTCGTGAGCATCCGCTTCGACGACGACGAGCGCTCGGTGCGGCTCGGCGTGCGCGATCTCGCGTTCGTCGATTCGAGCGGTGGGCTCGACAGCGATCTCGCGCTGCCGTTGTCTCGTCTCGCGATGGGACGCGTCGCTCAGGGGATCCACAAGCGCCGCGCGCGCAGCGTCGCGCATCCCGACTGCATCGAGGTGCCGATCCGATTCGAGACGCGCGTGCTCGGCTATCGCGTCGAGATCACAGGGCGTATCGACGCGTTGGTCGACGACGTCGACGACACGCTCGTGGTCGAAGAGGTGAAGACGGTCTTCCGTCGCGGCGACCGCCTGCCGCGCGACCCGCACACGCCGGGTCTCGAGAAGTACCGCATGCAGACGCTCGTCTACGCGTTCCTCGTCGAGACGGAGCGATGCTGCCCGGTCCGTTGTCGTCTCGCGCTCGTGAGCGCGGCCGACGACACGTGTGTCGAGATCCCGCTCGACTACGACGCGACCGAGGTCGATCGCTTTCTCGCCGCGCGCCTCGAGCGAATCATCCGTGAGTACGAGGAAGAGCGGACGCGACGCGGCCGGCTCGAACAGTGGGTCGAGGCGCTCGAGTTTCCGTTTCCCGAACACCGTCCGTATCAGCGCGAGCTCATGGAGTCGGTGCGCGAGGCGCTCGAGGCACGGCGCCCGTTGTTGCTGAGCGCGCCCGCGGGTACGGGAAAGACGATCGGTGCTCTCTTTCCCGTGCTTCGCCATGCGCTCGCGGCGGGGCGTCGCGTGTTCTTCGTGACCGCGAAGAACACGCAAGCGCGCATGGTGGAGGAGATGCTCACGCGCCTCGGCGTTGCGGGGTCACCGGTGCGCGCGCTCTTCATGCGCGCCAAGACGCAAATGTGCGCGACGGGCGACCTCGTGTGCCACGAGGACGTGTGCCCGTATCTGCGCGACCTCCGCTGGAAGCTCATCACGAGCGGTCTCCCAGAACAGCTCCTCGACGAGGGCATCGTGCGTCCGACGGCGGTGTTCGACGCGGCGGTCGAGGCTGGGGCGTGTCCGTTCTACACGGCGATGAGCCTCACGCAGCGCGCCGACGTGATCGTCGGCGACTACAACTACGTGTTCGATCCCGTGGCGTCGATGAGCCACCTGTTCGAGTCGGTCGCTCCACGCGATTTCGTGCTCGTCGTCGACGAAGCGCACAATCTTCCCGGCCGCGTGATGGCTTCGTACTCCCCGGTACTTTCACGCTCGAACCTCCGCGCCGCGAGCGAGGCGCTCGACGATCCGTTCGAACCCGTACACCACGCGCTGCGATCGTTCCTCGAGCGTCTCGATCGGCGACTCGACGAGATCCGCGAGCCGCTCGACGACGCGCGCGACGACGTCCCGATCGAGCTCGATCCGACGCCGTTCCTCGATTTGCGCGACGAGCTCGAGAAGTTGCTGCTGCGCTTCCTCCTCACGGAGGGGCGCGAACCGAAGCGTTCGGGAGAGGATCCGGTCTTGGCGTTCTTCTTCTCGTTCGCGCAGCTCTTGCGCGTGCTCGAGATGGAAGAACTACCGAAGGTCGTGCACTATCGCTTCCGACCCGACGAGAGCTTGCGCGTGCTCAACGTCGACCCCGCGGGATTGATCCGCGACGCGATCCGCGGCTTTGGCGGGGCGCTCCTCATGTCGGCGACGCTCGCCCCGATCGAGTTCTATCGGCGGTCGCTCGGGCTCGAGGATCCCGAGACGCTCGAGGTCGCGTTTCCGACGCCGTTCCCTCCCGAGAATCGCTGCTTGATCCACGAGTCTTCGATCTCGACGCGATACCACGATCGGTCGCGCGCGTACCCGCGGGTCGCGGCGCTCGTGCAAGAGGTCGCCGCGCTCCGCGAGGGGAACTACCTGTGCTTCTTCCCGAGCTTCCGGTTTCTCGCCGAAGTCGCACGGCTCATGGATCCGACTCGCCTCGAGCTCATCGAGCAGCGACCGTCGATGGGTCCTCGCGAGCGCGCCGACGTGCTCGCGCGACTCGACGACCCGTTCGACGGGCGCCCGCGCGTCGTGTTCGCGGTGCAGGGCGGGATCTTCGCCGAGGGCGTCGACTACGCCGGGGACGCATGCATCGGCGTGTTCGTCGTCGGACCGGGGCTTCCGGCCGTGTCGTTCGAGAACGAATGCATCCGCGCGTACCACGACCGTCTCGATCAGCGCGGTTTCGAGTTCGCGTACCTCTATCCCGGAATGAACCGCGTGATCCAATCGGCCGGGCGACTGATCCGAACCGAGACGGACACCGGGATTCTCGTTTTGATAGGAGAGCGGTTCACGCGTGACGAGTATGCCGCGTGTCTGCCCGAGGATTGGGGCGCGCAGGCCGTGCATCCGATCGACGAGGACGAACTCATCGATACCGCGGCGACGTTTTGGGAGCAACTCGGCTCGGTGCCGGTAAATCTTCACCCGGCACCCAGAAAAAGTTGATAGCCCGACCCCTACGCGCACACTATGATACCGACCTCGGTCTAGGGGTGGACCGAGGTGGAGATTGCAGGGGGTGGGGCATGCGGCATCACGTGCCGCAGCCGGGCTTGGGGTCGAGACGTCTACCTACACGGTTGTTCTCCGTATGTCGCGAACCCGTAATTCGCGGAGCCGGACCACGCGAGCTCGCCATCCGCGAGCTGTCACGCGAAGTTCCCGTTTCGTGCGATCTCTATGGCGGTGCGGTCCGCTCCAGTTCACGCTCTTCGTCTGCGCGGCCGTGATCCTCGGCGCGCTCGGGATCGTGGGCATCTACGTGCGATTCGCAGCCGTGTTGCTCTCGCTGGCCGTCTGCAGCGTCAAGGCTGCCGTAGAAGGCGTCGCGGGACGCCTGTTCGGTTCGCCGTTGTCCGAGCGTTCCGTTTCCATGCCGCTCAGTGAGTCGTACGCGGAAGAGCACTGAGAGCCGAAAGGGGGGCGGATCGGCGCCCTTGTGAGCCCCCCGACACCCGGCCCGTCCGCGAGCCTGCGAACGTAAACCGCGCGCGCCGCGCTTTTTGACAGCGGACGAGCCCCCTTGCTAGACTCGCGATTCTCCCCTTCGAGGCAAGCGGTTCGCCCGCGTTCGGGTCGATTCCCGGACGCCAGCCCGAGCCCCGGACGCCTGGCCGATTCCAGGATGCCTCGTTCACACTGAGGTACTGCGATGCCCGTTTCCCCGATTCCCGAAGTGCTTGCCGATCTCGCGGCCGGCAAGATGGTCATCCTCGTCGACGACCCCGATCGCGAGAACGAGGGCGACCTCGCCATCGCAGCCGACAAGGTCACGCCCGAGACGATCAACTTCATGCGGAAGTTCGGCGGCGGACTGATCTGTCTCGCGCTCGCTCCGGAGATGGCGGATCGACTCGATCTGCCGCCGCAGGCAGCGCACAACACATCGCGCATGGGAACGGCGTTCACGGTGACGATCGACGCCCGCGAAGGCGTCACGACCGGCGTTTCCGCCGCGGAGCGCGCCCATACGATTCGCCTCGCGGCCAATCCCGATGCGAAGCCCGAGTGGTTCTGCCGTCCGGGTCACGTCTTGCCGCTGCGAGCGATGTCGGGCGGGGTCTTGCGCCGCGCCGGGCAGACCGAGGGGGTGGTCGATCTGGCGCGTCTCTCGGGGAGCGCCCCGGCCGGTGTCATCTGCGAGATCATGCGCGACGACGGCGAGATGGCTCGGATGCCCGAGCTCGAAGTCTTCGCGAGGGAGCACGATCTCAAGATCTGCACCGTTGCCGATCTGATCGCCTACCGGCATCGCAACGAGCGCCTCGTGCGTCGCGGATCGACCGTCAAGCTGCCGACGCGCTTCGGTGTTTTCGACATGCACGGCTACACGTCTCCGCTCGAGGCGGCCCCCAATGTCGCGCTGACGATGGGGATCGACCTTCCTGAGGGTGAAGATCCCGGCGAACCGCTCGACGAGCCCGTGCTCGTGCGCGTCCACTCGGAATGCATGACGGGGGACATCTTCGGCTCGTTGCGGTGCGATTGCGGCGACCAGAAGGACCGCGCGCTCGAGCTCATCGCCGAGCGACGGCGCGGCGTTTTCCTCTACATGCGCCAGGAGGGCCGCGGGATCGGCCTCATGAACAAGATGCGCGCCTACGAGTTGCAGCAGCGGCACGGTCTCGACACGGTCGAGGCCAACGAGCGACTCGGCTTCGCGCCCGACGAGCGCGACTACGGAACCGGCGCGCAGATTCTCTCCGACATCGGCGTCCGGCAGATGCGGCTGCTGACCAACAATCCCAAGAAGTTCAAGGCGCTCGGGGGTTTCGGACTCGAGGTCGTCGAGCGTGTGCCGCTCACGGTGCCCCCACGCGAGGAGAACGCCCAGTATCTCCGAACCAAGAAAGAGAAGCTCGGGCACTATCTCCCGGATCTCTGAGACGCCGCGGCGCGATCTCTGTCGTATCCCGTTCGGGCGCGCAGCGCCCCGTTCGAGCGAATTCAGGCCCCTCGGACGTTTCGCGAGCGTCCCCCTGGCCGCCAGTGCGAGCCTGGAGCGGCGGCCGCGGGCCATCGGAGCGACCCCTCGCGGGCCATGTCGAGACCGCCACGGGCCGCGAAAAACCGGGAATACCGCGCCCGCGCCTCCGGTCTATGCCCTAGCCTCGGTCGACCCGAGAGGACGAGTTTGGAAGATAACGATCTAATCCTCGAAATAAAGAGAGGTTGCACGGATTCATTCCGGACGCTGGTCGAGCGATATCAGGACCGCGTGCTGAATCTGGTGCGGCAGTACCTCTCGGATCGGGCCGACTGTGAGGACGTGGCGCAAGAGGTGTTCGTCAAGGTCTACCGGAAGATCGACTCCTTCAAGGGGCAGTCGAGCTTCTACACGTGGCTCTACCGGATCGCGGTGAACACGGCGACCGACTGCCTCAAGCGTCGCAGGCGGGACACGTCGGTCTCGCTCGAGTCGTTGCCTCCGGTGTTCGACGAGGCGGTCTCGAATGATCCGGCGCCCGAAAAGTCGATGATGGACGAGGAGCTGCGAAGTCGCCTCGCGGAGGCGGTGGAGTCGCTCCCCGAGCCGTTCAAGAGCGTCCTCGTGCTGCGCGAGTTCGAAGATTGCAGCTACGAGCAAATGGCCGAGATCCTCGGCTGTTCGATGGGCACGATCGAATCAAGGCTGTTCCGCGCGCGGCAACGCCTGCGGGAGAAGCTGACGAGCTATCTGCGGCAGTAGGCAGGCCGCAAGGCGCGATGCAGGAATCAGGAGGTGCCATGGTCCGGGATGCGATGGAGCGAGACCCCGAGGAGCCCGAAGGCGGCAGGCCCGAAGGTGCAGGCGGCGACGAACCGCGGCCGGCCGAGGCGGATCTCGAGCTCGGTCGGTGGTTCGACGGCGAGCTGACGCACGCGCGTGAGCGCGCGGCGCGCGAGCGCGTCGACCGGGATCCCGACGCCGCGCATACGATCGAGTTCTACGCGAGCGTGCGCGAATCGGTTCGCGAGCAGCCGCGCGTGACGGCGTCGGCCGGGTTCTCGGATCGGGTCCTCGGCGCCGTGCGCGGATCGAAGCCCGAGTCGCCGTGGGTCGTGCTCGAGCCGTTCGTCCGTGGCCTCGCGCTCGCGGCGTCGGTGCTTCTCGTCGTTTCGATCGGACTCTGGATGTTCGTGGATCGTTCGCCGATAGGTGGCGATGGCGGACAAGGCGAGCGGCTCGCCCGCGGGTTGCCCGTCTCGGTGACCGAGCGGGCGATGCTCGGTGAAGTCTGGACGCCGAACGGTTACGCGGGGAGTATCCGATGAGCACGACGCGACGATCGCTTTCAGGAGATCGAGGCATGTCGAAGGTGCAGTGGTTGAAGCTCTGGTTGTGCGTCGGGATGCTCTTCGCCTTCCTGTCGGGCGGGACGATGAGCTGGCTGTTGAACCAGGTGCTGCGTCCCGTCGAAGCGTTGCCGTCGACGGTCGAGTCGTCGGACGAGTTCGTGAATCGCTTCGTCGAAGAGATCGGTCTCGACGGCGAGCAGGCGGTCCGACTCGAGTCGATCGTGCAGGAGTGGAAAAAAGAGCGCCTCGAGCTCGAACAGAGGTATCGTCCCGAGTTCACGTCGCTCAACGAGCGCTTCCAGGTGCGGATCGAGGAGATCCTGACGCCGGATCAGCTCGATCTGTACGAGGGAGGACGCTAGACGATGCCGAGAGCCATCGGAATCGACATCGGAACGGGCAATCTCAAGATCTGCGAGGTCGACGGGACCGCCCGCAAGTTCCGAGTCACGAAATACATCGAGGCCGAGTTCGATCAGGGCGTCACGCTCGATCAGACGGCCGAGGAGATCGCGGACGTCTTGCGCGAGCTCTTCAAACAGCACAAGCTGAAGGGCGACCAGATCACCGCGTCGCTCTCGTCGCAGCACTGCGTGATGCGCAAGATCGTCGTGCCCTTCGTCGGGGACGAGCAGATCCGCAAGGTCATCCGCTTCGAGGCCGAGAGCCATCTGCACTCGCATTCGCTCGAAGACGTCGTCGTCTGCCATCACAAGACGGGCGAGCGCGAGAGCCGATCCGAAGTGCTGATCTTCGCCGGGCTCAAGGAGAAGCTGCGCCGCGACCTCGAGATCTACGACGAGGCCGGGATCGATCCGATGCAGATCGACCTCGAAAGCGCCGCGCTCTACAACGCCGTGCGCACGGCCGGCCTGCTCGATCCCGACCAAGTGCAAGTGATCCTCGAGTTCGGCGCCGAGAAGACCAACCTCGTCATCACCGACGGGGAAGAGATCGATCTCGTGCGCAGCATCCGGATCGCGACCGATACCGATCCGCACGGTCAACCCGGAGCGGCCGCGGCCGAGGGCGAAGGCGAGGCGGTCGCCGAGCCGCAGGGCGATTGGGTCGTCGTCGAAGACGAAGACGTCGTCGAGCCCGACGCGAGCCCGCAAGCCGCCGACGAGTCGGGAGACGCCGAATCCGCCGACGTGGCGGTCAGCGAAGTGTCGAGCGGGCCCGTGACGCCGCACGAACACCGCGAGTTCCCGTTCTTGCGACGCGTGCTCGTCGAGGTGCAGCGCTCGCTCGTGCGCTGCGGTTCGGACA
>JAUIME010000881.1 GCA_030433195.1 bacterium | reverse complement strand
GCGGATGTCCTCGACGTCGATGCCGAACGCGTTCTCTTCCTTCGGCTGCACCGGGACCGGGGTGGCGCCGACGTAGCGGATGACCGATTCGTAGATCGGGAAGCCCGGGTTCGGGTAGATGACCTCGTCGCCGGCCTGCGCGAGCGCCTGGATGACGAAGAACATGATCGGCTTGGCGCCCGGCGTGACGACGACGTTCTCGGGCGACACTTCGATGCCGCGCCGCGCGGTCGCGTTCTCGGCGATCGCTTCGCGGAACGCCGGCATGCCCGCGGCGGGAGTGTAGTGCGTGGCTCCGTCGCGCAGCGCCTTGATGCCGGCCTCGACGATGTTCGCGGGCGTTTCGAAATCGGGCTCGCCGATCTCGAGGTGGACGATGTCGCGTCCCTTGGCTTCGAGAGCCTTGGCCTTGGCGAGGACTTCGAACGCCGTCTCCGTGCCGAGTCGACCCAGCCGATCCGCGAACTTCATCGGTCCACCTCCTGGTTCGTAGCCGTTCGCGCCGCGCCCGGCATCCGGTCCGGTCGCTCGCGAGCCCGACGAACGTAGCACCACGCGCGATGACGGTCAAGCCGGATCCGGTCGCAAGTGCGAGAGGCGAAAGGTTTTGCATAGAGCGGCGCGCGGCGGTCGATGCCTCGCGACGCGCACGAGTCTCCGCGGCCCGGCGCCCGGTTCGCTTTCAATCGCCGAGCGGTTCCCTATAATCGGCGCTCCACGTACGAGGGCGGAACTCGCAGCGAAACGGGAGGGATTCTTGAAGCTCGAACTCCATTGGCAGGTCACGATCGCGATGCTCCTCGCGGTCGTCGTGGGTTGGGTCGTGCAGGGGCGCGACGCCGGCGGATCGCTCGGGTGGAGCGCGTCGGCGCTCTCCGAGACGCTCGAAGAGCGTTACGACGGCGTGCGACTCACGGGAGTGAGCGGGCCCGCCGAGTCGGCCGGCCTGCGCAAGGGCGACCTCGTGCTGTCGTGGAACGGCGAGCCCGTGACCGGCATCGAGCAGTTCGAGCGGCTCGACGGGGCGGTGCGCCAAGACGATTCGGTACGCGTGCGCGTGGCGCGCTCGGAGCCCTGGGAGACCGTGGAGCTCGAGAGCGACCTCCGCGCCGCCATGGCGCCCGACTCCTCGCGCGCGGCGTGGATCGCGCCGTTTCGCTTCGTCGGACAGATCTTCCTGCGGTTGCTGCAGATGCTCATCGTGCCGCTGATCTTCTCGTCGATCGTCTGCGGCGTTGCGGGCGTGGGGTCGTCGTCGAAGGTGGGGCGGCTCTTCGGCAAGACGTTCTTCTACTACCTGTGCACGAGCCTGTTCGCGATCGTGACGGGGCTCGTGCTCGTGAGCCTGATCCGGCCGGGCAACGATCCCGATCTGCCCCTTTCGAGCGTCATCTCGTCGCTCGGCGTCTCCAACGAAGAGGGCTTCCTCGACATCCTCATCCGCATGATCCCGCAGAACCCGGTCGCGTCGCTCGCCGAGGGGATGATGCTGCAGATCATCTTCTTCGCGCTACTCGTGGGTTTCTGCATCCCGCGGCTTTCCGATCCGCGCCTTCGCGACCTGCTGCTGCACTTCTTTCAGGCGGTGTTCGACATCATGATGCAGATCGCGGCGTTCGTGCTGAAGCTGCTCCCGTACGGCGTGTTCGCGCTCATCGTGAAGATCATCGGCGAGACCGGATTCGGGGTGTTCAAGCCGCTCGCGTGGTACATGCTCACCGTCGCTTGCGGGTTGCTGTTCCATTGCCTCGTGACGCTGCCGCTGCTCTTGCGCTTCGTCGGCAAGGTGAGTCCGATCCAGTACGCGCGCGCGGTGTTCCCGGCGCTCGTGACGGCGTTCTCGACGAGTTCGTCGTCAGTCACGATGCCGGTCACGCTGCGTTCGGTCGAGAAGCGGGGAGGCGTGTCGAATCGCGTCTCGAGCTTCGTGCTGCCGCTCGGCGCGACGATCAACATGGACGGAACGGCGCTCTACGAGTGCGTAGGCGTGATCTTCCTGGCGCAGTTCTATGCGCTGACGGCGGGCTTCGACCTGACGCTCGCGTTA
>JAUIME010000104.1 GCA_030433195.1 bacterium | reverse complement strand
GGACGCGGTCGACTTTGCCCATGCACTCGCGGGGACCGAGGATCGACGCGATCTTGTCGAGATCGTCACCCTGCGTGACACCCGTGAGCGCGGCGCGGATCGGGAGCAAGAGTCGTTCGGCGTCGTAGCCGGTCTCGGCCAGCATGCGCTCGAGCAGCGATTCGAACGACTGTTCGTCGAGGGTCGGCACCGTCGCGAGATGATCGCGAAACAAGCGCAGCACGCGCGCCGCCGACTCGTCCTTCAAGACCTCGCGGCCGCGCGGTTCGATGACGGTCTCGCCGAAGAAGATGTCGACGTACTTCACGATCTCGGAGAGGCACTTCAAGCTCGGCCGGATCGTCCGCAAGATCTTCTTGAGCTTCTCGCGGTCGTACTCGTCTTCGACGAAGCGCCCCTCGATGAGGTACGGCAAGACACGATCCGCGAGATGGTCGAGATTCTCTTCGCAGATGTATCGCGTGGACAATTCGTTGAGCTCGGGGAACTCGAACGGCACGGGTTCCTTGCGGATGCCCGCGAGGTGGAACTTCTCGCCGAGCTCGTGAATGTCGAACTTCTCGCCGAGACCGCGACGATTCCACGCCAAGCGGACCAGGTAGTTCGTGAGCGTGCCGGGAAGGTATCCGAGCTTCTTGAACGAATCGACCGTGAACGCTCCGTGACGCCGGCTGTAGGGCTTGCCGTCCGCCCCGCGCAGCTCCGGGAAGTGTCCGAACCGTGGCGCTCTCGCGCCGAGCGCCTCGAACAATGCCGACTCGGCGACCGTACGGGGAAGCTCGGAGTCGGGACGCAAGACGTGCGTGATGCGCATCCCCGCGTCGTCGACGACCCGCGTGAGGATCGGCGAAGCGCTCCCGTCCGGACGCTGGAGGATCGGATCTTCGACCTCGTCCACGGGGACGGTTCGGGACCCGTGCGCGAGATCGCGGACCTCGAACGGCTCAGAGCGATCGAGTCGCAGACGAATCGAGTAGGGAACGCCCTTCGCGATCCACTTCGCCATCGTCTCGGCGTCGGCGGCGACTTCCCCGTTGCCATCCTCGGCCTCGGATACCGCGTAGGCCGCATCCGACGCGCGCAACCGATCGAGCGCCGCGTCGTTATCCTCACGCCGCGCCGACTGCAGATACGGATCGAATTGCCCGCCGATGTCGGGACCCTCGTCCCAGTCGATGTCCAGCCAACGGACGTCGTCGAGAATCCGGTGCACGGTCTCGGTTCGGCCGCGGACGAGATCAGCGTCACCGATCCGCACGAGGAACTTCCCCCCCTTCGCGCGCGCGAAGAGCCAGTTCATCAGCGCCGTCTGAAGCTCTCGCAACGAAAGGTGGTTGCATGCGGCAGGAGCAATGCGTGTCCGCACCATGATCGGCCGTCTCGCAGCTGCGGAAACCGGTTGGGTCAGAACGGCTCGGACTCCGTCGTTCGAACCGCGCTTCGAGCCTCGCTCGGGTCGAGTTCCATGGCCCGCCGTGCGAACTCACTCTCCACGCCGGACTCGTTCGACATGCGGTACCGGCTCGAGCCGGACCGTATTCGAGGTAGGAAGGATCTCGTGCCGCGACGCTCCGTCGACTCGGCATTCGTATCGTCGACCGCGCATCGACGTGACGTGCAAGAGAGCCGTCGGTCGTCGACACCGCCATGGCGCGCGGTCGCGCTCGGATTCCGCATCGACGTCGCGAGACGTCGCCGTCACTCGAGGTCGGCGCGTCCGCAGGCGCGCGCACTCGTGCTCCGGGGTCCCCTCCCACTCGCATCCCGAGAACCGCAGGGATGGTATCCGAGCCCTGTCGCGGAGTCAACGGTCATTCGATCGGTTGCCGCACGACACTTCGCTTGCGACGACACGCGACTTCGATCGCTCGATACACGCGCTTGCGCTCGCGCCATTCGAACGGCTCCCGTGCGTAATGTCGATAGAAGCGCACGCGATCCGACAGCGAGATGTCGGTCGTGATCGATGCGTAGAGTTGCGCGAGGTTCTTCACGCGGCGACGCTCCGGGACGTCGCGATCGAAGACGACGCGGTCCGTGTCGAGCAACGCAAACTCCCACGAATCCTCGCCGAGCTCGCGCACGAGCACGTTGGTCGCCTTGAGATCTCCGTGATAGGTTCGCGCCGCGACGAGGTCGCGGTAGAGATCGGCCACCGCCTCGACGAACGCGCGCTTGCGAAGGATCTCCGACCGAGCCGTCGGAGCGGTCCCGTACCTCTGCAGCACATAGTGATCGAGTCGCTCGAATTCGGCGAGCGCCTCCATGACGATGTACTGCGAGCCGGTGCCGCCGCGCGTCTCGACGAGCCCGTAGAGGGCCGGCGTCCGGAAGCCGCGAACGACGAGCCCGTGCGCCCCGCGCCACGAAACCCGCGCGCGACGGTATCCCGTACGCGCCTTCCATCGATCGAGCGACCCCCGGTCGCGGAACTCCTTCACCACGACCGGGCGATCCTCGCCGGCGATCGTGACGATCGAGCGGCTGAGCCGGTTGGTGCGACCGTTCTTCAACAAGTCCCCGCCCGTGGTCACGAGTTCCTCGTGCCGCGCGACCGCGGCGAAGAGTTCGTCGACGCTCGCGATGGCCGCTCGGTAGATCCGATGGCGCGCGGTGCTCTCGACGCGGAACTGCGTGCTGTTCACGACACAACGCCTCGTGCGCGATCGCAACCGCCTCGCCTCGAGACGCGCGATTCCCTGCTCGATGGCCGCAAAGGCGCGACGTGCGGACCGACGTGCCCCGCCACCGGTTCCGAAGTACGCGCGAACGAGGCGCAGACGGTCGGCGCGCGACGTCGCCGTGCGCAACGAATGGCACAACTTGGCGAGCGCGGCGCGACGCGCGGCCGGCGTCATCCGCCGAATGCGCGCCGAGTGGAGATCGATGAAGAACAACCGCTCGCCCTTCACGCGGCGCTCCAAAACGAGGATGTTGTTCGTGTGAAGATCGCGGTGGTGCAATCGACGATCATGGAAATGCCGGATCCGCTCGCCGAGCTCGCACAGGAGCGCGCGACGATCGAGCACCGAGGCCGGCGAATCCGCCCCCATCGACTCGAACGTGGTGATCCAATCCTGGGCCGGCTCGATCCCTTCGGAGGCGAAGTACGACGACTCGATCCGTCCCGATGCATCCCGGCGTTCCGCGAAGAGCAGTGGCTTGGCGGTCGCGATTCCGGAAGCCACGCAGTGCCGCATGATCCGCCACTCGTTCGCCGCCCGGGAAGCCAACAGTCGCGCCTTGACGCGATCGCGCCATCCCGGCGTTCGATAGATCTTCAAGAACGCGGATCGCGGACGTGTCGACGCATCCCGTGCGGCGGTCGACTCGAAGCGGATCACCGTCCGTAGGTTGTTCTCTTTCACGAGCCGACCGACGTCGCCCCGGACGAGCGCGGGAAGCGCGTCGAGGATCTCGCGGCACAGGCCATCGGCATCCTCGGCGTCGACCTGCCACAGGACGCCGCCTTCCTCGATGGGGCGCGCCGGCTCGAGGGTACGCCCGGCATCGGGCTCGGCCGCGCTCACGTCGTCGCCTCCGCCGCACGGCCGCGGCGTCCTCGGAGCCAAGATCCCAACGTCCACCCTCTCCGATGCCGCGCGAGCTCTCGCGACCGGCGTGCGAGGAAGCCCTCCACAGTCGCACGCGTCAGCGCATCGTCCCGGACGTACTCACGGAAGAACCGCCAACGATCCGTGCGCGAGAGCCGGGGGCCTCGGCGATTGAGCTTCTCGACCGATCGATCCAGTCGAATCAACGCGCCGAACCGCAGCGCCTCCGGCAGCGCGGCGTGATGCTCCGACTTGTCAAGATCGACGATGACCGGCGACGGTTCGCCGCGGCGCGCGATCATGATGTTCTTCAGGTGCAGATCCGTATGACGCACGCCCGCATCGTGCAGCCTCCGCACCGCGCGCGCGCACGCTCGAATCACGGCTCGTTTGCGGACCGATGATGCGTCCGTGGCGTCCGGTGCACGCTCGAGCCACTCGATGAGGTCGACGTGATCGTCGAGATGACGCTGGATCATCGTCCAACGCTGGCACGCGGCACCGGCGTGTCCGACGCACGCGAGGATCTCCGGAACGCGCACCCCGGCGTTGCGCGCGGCTTCGGTCACCGCGATCTCGCCGCGCGGACGGGCATCGCCGAAGAACGCACGACCGAGCACCCCCCCGAGCAGACCGCCGTGACGGTATTCGCGCACGAACAGCCGCACGGGATCACCGCCGCTCGGCGGATCGGTCGGCGGCGGCGGACCGAGCAACACCGCGTGCGCCGCGCGCCCTCGCGGGCGCTCGACGACGACACTCGGATCCTCGCGCCGACGCTCGATGTCCTCGATGCCCCAATCACGCAGGGCGGCTTCCCAGTCGGCGCGGACGAACAAGCGCGTGCGCTCGTTTCGGATCTCGCGAAACGTCGAGGGCAGCTCTACCGGCCGTCGTGCCTGCCCCGCCATCCGCCCTCCCGTCCCCTCGTCTCACCGAAGCACTTGAATCTAAGGCACACCCGAGAAAACACTTAGAATCAACGAGCCTGCGAGGTTAGCAACCGCCCCCGCGAGCGTCAACGCTGCCCGCCCTTTGCTATCATCGCGCTGCCCATGGACCCGAAACCGACTCCGCCGCCGCCCGGATCGCGTGTGCTCGTCTTGCGCCTGAGCGCGCTCGGCGACGTCATCCTCGCGATGAACGCGGTTTCGACGCTGCGCGGCTCGCTTCCCGACGCTTCGATCACGTGGCTCGTCGAGGACCGCTTCGCGTCGGTACTCGCCGGCTACCGCGATATCGACGACGTCGTCGTCTTCGAGCGCCGACGCCTGCGCGACGCGCGCTCGCCGCATCGCTGGCCCGACGCGATCCGGAATCTCGGCGCACTCCGCCGACGTTTGCGCGAGCCTCGTTTCGACATCTCGCTCGATCTCCAGGCCAACTTGAAGAGCGCATGGCTCGGGAGAATCGCCGGCGCGCGTCGACGCATCGGCTTCGCGCGCGGGATCTGCCGCGAAGGCAATCACCGCTTCACGAACGAGCATGTCACCCCACCGCTCGAATGCCGCCACCGCCACGATCGCGACCTCGCGATGGTCCGGCATCTCGTCGGCGACACCGCGTCGCGGGCTCCCGCGATCGACGCATCGCCGTCGGACGAGGCCGCGGTGACCGCCGAGCTCACCCAGCTCGGACTCGCTTCGAAGCCGTTCGCGATCCTGCACCCCGGAACCAGCGCGTTCGGCGACTTCAAACGCTGGCCGACCGATCGCTTCGCGCGCCTCGCGGATCGTCTCGCGACCGAGCTCGACCTCTCCAGCATCGTCACCTGGGGGCCTGGAGAAGAGCCGCTCGCGCGGGCTGTCGCCGACGCGTCGCGATCGCGCGACA
Organism: bacterium; assembly: GCA_030433195.1. Classification (GTDB taxonomy): domain Bacteria; phylum Planctomycetota; class JACOTG01; order JACOTG01; family JAUIME01; genus JAUIME01. Next base: position 5,590 of record JAUIME010000104.1, on the reverse strand, counting down.
TCGTGCACGTCGCCCCCGCGACGCCGAGCCTCGCGCGCGTCGCGTCTTGGCTTCGGAGCGCGTCACTCTACGTCGGCGCGGACACCGGCGTCACGCACCTCGCGTCGACGCTGCGCACCCCGACGATCGCACTGTTCGGGCCGAAGGATCCCGCGATCTACGCTCCGACCGGGCCGCACGTTCGCGTCGTCACGCGCGACCTCGAGTGTCGGCCGTGCGGACTTCGCTACTGCCCGCTCGACCACGTCGACTGCATGCGGACGCTCGACGAGACCGACGTCTTCGAGGCTGCGCGCGACCTGCTCGCGACGTGAGTCAGGACGAGCCGCGCGTCTCGATCTCGTAGCGCTTCACCTTCTCGTGGAGCGTCTTGCGCGAGACTCCCAAGATGCGCGCCGCTTCGGCGATCACGTTGCCCGTCGCATGGAGCACCGTGCGGATGTGCTCTTCCTGCAACTCCTCGAGCGTCTTAAAGCACGACGGCCCGCCCGCGAGATTCGGCGGCAAGGCGTCCGGCGTGATACTGCGATCGCTGAAGAGCAGAGCGCGCTCGATGACACTCTCGAGCTCGCGCACGTTGCCGGGCCACGCATAGCGCTTCAAGATGCCGAGCGTCTTCGCCGTCATGCGCGGCGGCGTCTTGCTGCGCGAGTAGCTCTGCGCGAAATGGCGAGCGAGCGCTTCGATGTCCTCGGGACGATCGCGCAGCGGCGGCGCGTGGATGCTGAAACGGTTCAGCCGATAGAACAGATCCTGTCGGAACTGTCCGGCCGCGATCGCGCCCTCGAGTTCCTTGTTGGTCGCCGCGACGACGCGCACGTCGACCGCGACCGGCTTGGTACCGCCGAGCCGCTCCACCATGCCGTCTTGGAGCACACGCAAGATCGTGGCTTGCACGTCGAGCCGCATGTCGCCGATTTCGTCGAGGAAGATCGTCCCACCGTCTGCGAGCTCGAACTTGCCCGGTTTCCCCTGCGGCGCCGATCCCGAGATGCCGGAGTGCGACGCGTAGCCGAACAACTCGCTCTCGATCAACGTGTCGGGAATCGCCGCGCAATTGACCGGGACGAACGGTCCGTCACCACGACCCGATTCGTGATGGATCGCGCGCGCGACGAGTTCCTTTCCCGTGCCGCTCTCGCCGGTCACGAGCACGGTCATGTCGGACGGCGCGACGACGGAAATCTGCTCCATGACCGAACGCATCGCGGCGCTCTCGCCGATCATGCTCACTTCACGCCCGAGTCTCGCGCGCAGGTCGTTGCGTTCGTCGCGTACGCGCCCGAACAGCCGCGCGTTGCCGAGCGCCGCGCCCGCGAGATCGGCGATGCAGCTCAGGAACTCGAGGTCCGGCTTCGAGAACACCGAGGCTTGCGCGCGATTGTCGACGTACAGCACGCCGAGCGCTTCGCCTCGAAAGAGCAACGGCACACACATCGCCGAGAGGATGCGCGACGCCGCGATGCTCTCGGACTTCGACATGACTTCGTCGTGTACGGCATCCTCCGTGAGGATCGAGCGATGCGATCCGAACACTTCGCTCGTGATCGTCGTCGGCACGACGAGATCCTCGATCCGCTCCCCGTCGCGGCCCATCGAAAGCTCGGGCTCGACGAGGTCGGAGCCCTCGCGATTCGCGAGCGCGATGAACCCGCGCTCGGCCGAAACCTCCCCGATCGCCGCCTGCAGCACGCGCTCGAGCAACTCGTCGGTCTTCTCGATCTCGGCGTTGACGCGTTTGCCCACTTCGTACAGCGCGACGAGTCGCGCCTCGTGCGACCGGACGTGCGAAAAGTCACGCGCGTCGAGATCGATCGAACCGACGCGAGTGGTCGCGACCGACTCGCCGAACCGCGTCGCCGAGTCCGATTGCGGGCACACTTCGAACGACGGCTTCCGGCAGCCCCTGACCACGAAGCCGACGCTGCCGATCTGCACGCGATCGTCGTCCTCGAGCGCGTGGCTCTCGACCGGATCCCCGTTGACGCGCGTCTGGTTGCGACTCTCGAGATCCTCAACGCTCCATTGCTTCCCGTCGAAGACGAAGCGCGCGTGTCGGCGCGAAACGGAGCCGTCGAGCAGCACGACGTCGTTCTGCTTGTGGTCGCGCCCGACGCCGACTTCGAATCCCTCGAAGACGGCGGCCTCGATCGCGACGCCTCCCGAAACTTGAATCAACTGCGCCATGCACGCTCCCTGCTGGACCCCGGTCCCGCGACCGACGCCGCCTTCGAACTCACGAGGCTCGCGCCCCCGGCGATGTCGCACGGCTGCACGGTTCGAGCGAACGACTACGATTGACGAGATACCGTAGCTCGGTCGTCGCTCGCGCCATTCCGACGAGGATCGCGCGGGTGACGAGACACGTCCCGACCTCGATCCACGAGATCTCTCGGATCCCGACGAAGTCGGCGATCGTGTCGAAGTCGACCTCGTCGGCAACACCCCCGACTTCGAGACCGAACTCACGAGCCACCGCTGCGGCACGCTCCGACTCGGCACCGTCCCAAGCGCCGGCGCCGAGGGCGAGCTCGATCGCCGCCGCGCCGCTCTCGTCCATCGCGGCCACGGCTTCGCCCCGCGTCGCGCCCGCAGCGACCGACACACCTCGTCGGTGCGCCTCACGAACGACGTCCGACCACGGCTCGCGGCAACTGAAGAAACGCGCCGACGCCTCGATCGCCAACCGAGCCGGCTCGAGATCGAGTGCGGCCTCGGCGGCCGAAGGGTCGGAGACGCGAAGACACACTCTCGTCGCGATCGTGTCGCGCACGCGGCGGATCGCCTCGGCCTCTTCGGCCGTGATCCGACGACCGACTCGAAACGCGATCGCGTCGGCGCCGCCCGATTCGGCCAACGTCGCGGCCCCCACGGCATCGTCGAGCCATGGATCGAGCGAGGTCCCGCGAGGAACGGGCCTCTGCAGCATCGCGTCGAGATTGACCGCCAATCGGACCATGCCTATACTCGCTCGCCGGTCGCCCGGCACCGCCCGCATCTCGCCGGAACCCTGCCAAGGCCAGGAGTCTACCACAGTGCTTCGGATCACCGGGGGGCGTTTCCGCGGTCGTAAACTCTTGTCACTGCGTGGCGATGACGTGCGTCCTTCCGGCGCCAGACTGCGCGAGGCGATCTTCAACATCCTCGCCGACGTCGACGGAACACGGGGAGTCGACCTGTGCTGCGGCGCGGGCACAATGGGCCTCGAGGCGCTCTCGAGAGGCGCCGAACACGTCGTCTTCGTCGACTGGAGCGCGACGTCGCTGCGGATCGTTCGCAAGAACCTGGCGACGCTCGGGATCGAGGACCAGGCCACCGTCGTCCGGGCCGACGTCTTGCGCCGGCTGCGCGTGCCGCCGGCCGCGAGTCCGCTGTCGTGGCTGTACGTCGATCCGCCCTGGAACTACTGGCAACGGGCGGGGTCGCGCCGCGCCATCGCCGACCGACTCGTGGAGATCGTCGCCGATACGGCGTCCGGCGAGTCCCCGGATCTCCTCGCGGAGCACCGACGCGGGCCGATGCCATTCGAAGGCGACCCTCGCCTCCGAGCGCTCGATACGCGCACCTTCGGAGATGCGGCCGTGACGTTCCTCGAGACCGTCGCCGGCCTCGACGCCGCCCCCCCGAGCGCACCTTCGAACGAAAACTAAATCGTTACGGAAAATGCGCTTACAAAAAGAAATGGGATCGTCTCTCGGTGCTGTTAAGATTTGAAACCGCCACTCCGATACAGAGGGGGGCGAGGGGTCGCCCCGACGCGGGGAGCGGCCCTCGAGCCTCGCTGAGCCGGGCCCTCGGATCGTTCGTTTCCGGGCGTCGTAGCGCCTTCAACACCCCCGCACGAAACGAGGAGCGTATCGCTTTGGATCGGGCAGATTCCGAGAGAACGATGATCGACTCGCCACGCACACCGGCAGCGCGCCGCCAAAAGGTCGAGGAAATCCGACGGCTGATTCGCGAGCAGCGCTACGAGAGCGACCGCAAGTTCGAGATCGCCATCTCGCGGATGCTCGACGACATCGACGCCTGACGACGATCACGCGGCTCCTCGATCGCCCCACCGCCAAAACCCCGCTCGAACGCTTTCGCCTCGACAGGATCGTCCCCGCAACGCCTCCTAGCTGCTACCATAAGCGATTGGCGATCCCTTCTTCCCCCGCGACGGCACCGTGCCTTCGCCCTGACGCCGGAAAGCGAGCTCCCGTGTCTCCTCGTCCCGATTCTCGGTCACCCCGTACCCGTACGACGAACTCCCGTACGACGAACTCCCGTACGACGAACTCCCGTACGACGAACTCCCGTACGTCGGACTCCCGTACGACGAACCGGCGACCGACACGAAGCCGCGGCGCCCGCAAGGGCCCCCGAAGCGAATCCCCGCGCCCGTCGACCTCGATCCCCCTCGACAGCGAGAAACTTCACAAGGTGATCGCGCGCGCAGGCATCGCGTCGCGCCGGCAATGCGAAGGCATCATCACCGAAGGGCGCGTGACGGTCGATGGCGAAGTCGTGCGCGACGTCGCGTGTCGCGTCGACGCGCAGACGCAACGCATCACGGTCGACGGCGAACTGCTCCCGTCGCCGAAACCCGTCCACTTCGCGTTTCACAAGCCGCGCGGCGTGGTGTGCACGAATGCCGACGACGAGAAGCGTCCGCGAGTGATCGATTACTTCCGTGGCCAGTCCTCTCGACTGTTCACGGTCGGTCGGCTCGATGAAGAGTCCGAAGGTCTGATCCTCGTCACGAACGACGGGACGTTCTCCCAACACATCGCGCATCCGCGTCACGAGGTGACGAAGACCTACGAAGTGACGGTCATCGGACGCGTCAGCGGCGAGGAGCTCGCGAAGATCCGCAAAGGCGTGTGGATCTCGGACGGCAAGACGAAAGTCCACGGCGCCTTCGTGCGCAAGAAGACACCGCGCTTCACGATCCTCCACATCGTCCTCGCGGAAGGACGCAATCGCGAGGTCCGACGGATCTTCGCGCGCATCGGATTCCGCCTCCGTCGCCTCCGCCGCATCGCGATCGGACCGGTCGAACTGCGCGATCTCAAGCCGGGCCAGCATCGTCCGCTGCGCAAGAACGAACTGCGCGCTCTGACCGACGTCGACGGCACCGAGCCTACGCCCTCGAGCTGACGCGCGAGCACTCGCGACCTCTTGTTGCGAGACAGGCTCGTTCCAGATTCTCGCGCTCCAGATTCTCGCGTTCAACGAAACGAGCCCCCGACGACAGGGCGTCGGGAGCTCGTGATGAATCGTCTCGCGGCGGATCTTCGGTCGAAGGACCGGGCGTGAATCAGAAGCCCATGCCTCCGCCCATGCCACCCATACCGCCCATGCCACCCATGCCGCCCATTCCGGGAGGCGCTCCACCGGGCGCACCGGCGGCGGGCTTGTCTTCCTTGATCTCGGAGATCAGCGCTTCGGTGGTGAGCAGCAGGCTCGCGATGCTGGCCGCGTTCTGCAGGGCCGTACGCGTCACCTTCGTGGGATCGATGATCCCGGCGCGCACCATGTCGACCGTCTCCTGGTTGCGGGCGTCGAAACCTTCGGTCTTGTTCTTCGCGTCCTTGACGCGTTGAAC
>JAUIME010000103.1 GCA_030433195.1 bacterium | reverse complement strand
CTCGATTCCGACGGCGATGGCTCGCCGCTCTACGACATCGTCAAGAAGTTCACCTAGCAACCACGCAGATCCGCACCAACCCGGAGCGGCCTGCGACCGGCGTGAATGCAGGAGGCGACCTTCACGGTTCCGGCGAAGAGGATGGCAAGGTGATCAACCGACGCGATTTCCTGCGATCGGCCTCGGTCGCGGCCGTCGCCGCCGGCATACCTCTCGCGTCGCCGCAGCCGGGACTTGCCCGCAGCCGGGAACCTGACGCGTTCGTCGATCACGATGCCCTCTGCATGGCGGACCTCATCAGGAAGGGTGACATCTCACGCGCCGAGGCGGTCGAGATCGTCACCCGGCTGATCGAGGCGCTCGATCCGATCGTCAACGTCATCACGACAAGAACCTACGAGCGCGCCCGGGCCCGGGCGAAGTCCATCCCGCTCGACAGCGTGAACGAGACCTCGGCGTTCGGTGAGGGCGTAAAGGTGGACGGCAGCATCCACGTCTCGTGGGCGTGAGCGCGCGAAGCACCTCCCGCGACGACCGCGAGAACGATGAACGAGAGCCCTACGAAAGGAGTGACGAGTCTCATGATTTCGAGTTGCCTCCGAAGCTTGCGAATCGACGGTGAGTCGGGCGTCCGGGAGCCCGACGGGAACGGGAGTGATTCTACGCATGGATCCGTCGTTCGGATTCGAGATTCCCCGAAAGGAGACGCGGGCCGATCCGCCTGCGACGGACCGAGAAGACTGCGCCGCGAGCCGTAAAAAGCCGCGAGCCGGCCTGAAGGGGGTCAGGACCGGCTCGCGACCTCAGTCGAAATCGACCGATCGGTTCGGCGCGGCCCGGGAGATGGCCGGCCGAACCCGGAGGGGGATCATGCTTGCAGGAGTCTTCTGAGCGTCTCGCGACGCCCGATGGTTTCGTGTCGTCAGCACCTCGTTGGCGGTTCTGCCTTCACCGTGCCGGGGGCTCGTCTGTCACGACTCGCCACCCGACCGAACTTCGATCTTGCGTGCGACTTCGGTCGCCTTCTTCGGCAACCGCAGCGTGAGCACGCCGTCGTTCATCTCGGCGCGAATGCCCGACGCATCGATCGCGTCACCGACGCGGAACGAGCGCCGGAAGTCACCCGGCTCGTACTCGTGGAGCAGTGTCTTGCCGGTCGCCCGGTTCGACGTGTCCGTACGAGCCGTGAACGACAGGCGACCGTCTTCGTATTCGATGTCGACGTCTTTTGTCTTCACGCCCGGCAGGTCCGCGAGCACGACGACCTCGTCAGCACGCTCGAGCACGTCGACGGCCGGGGAGTACGTGTGGGTCACGACGCGCTTGGCTTCGACTTCGTCCGGGCAGCAGGCCTGGACTTCCATCTTCTTGTCTTCGTTCTGCATGGTTCTCGTCCTCCTCACGAACCGATCGGGATCTTCTTGGGAATCTCGCTGACGACCTTCGGCAGCGTGACCGTGAGTACGCCGTCCTCGAGCGACGCTGTGACGCGATCGACGTCGATCTCGTGGGCGAGCTGCACGATGCGCGTGAATTCGCCCGCCCCGCGCTCGCGCCGGCGTACCGTGACGCCGTCACCGGACGGCTCCGGACGACGGCCCTCGAGCGTGAGCTCCTTGCCCTGAACCTTGATGTCGAGGTCCTCGCTTCGAACGCCCGGCAGCTCGGCCTCGACGATCACGGAACTCTCGGTCTCGAGGACGTTGAGCGCCGGGAAGCCGGCCTTCCCACGCATTTCGGCGCGCGGCCAGCCGCGCAGCATCTCGGCGAACACCCGGTCGATCTCGTGGTTGAACGACCGGAACGGGTCCAGAATCGCGACTCGGTTTCGATACATGCCACTTCCTCCGTTGGGTCGATGAATTCGATCTCGTACGTTCCGGACGGCCTGTCCGCCCTGGACGCGCATCTGTTCGCAGCCCGCGTGCCGCACGAGCTCCCTTCGCAAGCGCGCCATGGAGAATGACTTGGGAACACCACCGAACCACGGGCCCGATCGCACCACGACAAAGTGACCGGCCTTCCAGGCTCCACGCGACGGAATTGCTCGCCCCGGCGAGGTCGGCTCGACGATAATCTCGGGAAACGGCCGAAACCCGGCGCGCCCGGAGTTGTTTCGAGGAGCCGCGGGGCGGAGAGCCCGCCCGCGAACACGGAGGATCGCCTCATGCGAATGTGGATCCCGGCAATCGCCGCGGTGTGGATCGCGGCCGCCACGCTCGTTTCGTTCGTCTCGGCCAGCGATGCCGTGCACGAGCCGACCCGAACGCCGATCCTCGGCGACGCGCGGCTGCGAGCCGCGGCGAACCGTATCGATTTCCTCGTCGAGTCCGAAGCGAAACGAAGCGGCACGACCCTGTCGCCGCTCGTCGACGATGCGACCTTCGCGCGTCGCGTCTGGCTCGACACGATCGGCCGAATTCCCTCCGCCGACGAAGCCGACGCGTTCCTGGCGTCGCAAGATCCGCAAAAGCGAGCGCACCGCATCGACGCGCTGCTCTATTCGCGAGCGGCCGACAGCCACGACCTCAACTGGTGGGCCGATCTGCTGCGTGCGACGTCACGCTTCATGAACATGTCGGGCGATCCGTACCTGCACTGGCTCGGCGAGTCGATTCGCGACGACAAACCCTACGACGAGCTCGTGACCGAACTGTTGACGGCCGAAGGCGCCGCCCTCGAGCGTGGCAACGGCGCGACCGGGTACTTCTTGCGCGACCGCGGCATGCCGCTCGACAACCTCGCCAACACCACGCGCATCTTCCTCGGCACGCAGCTCGGGTGCGCGCAATGTCACGACCACCCGTTCGATCGCTGGACGCAGCGCGAGTTCTACGAGATGGCGGCGTTCATGGGCGGCATGCAGTTCCGCCAACGACCCGACGGGCGCGTGCGCGAGGCGCGTGAAGAAGTCCGCACCGGCGGCGGCCGCTCGTCGTCCGAGAACACGACGTCGATGCAGGGCGGCGACTCGATGACGATGGCCGGCGCCGCGCAAGGGCCGAGCGCCGTCGAGCGTAGCGTCGGTCGGATCCTCCTTCCCACGACGTTCGGGATCGGCGGCAGCGGAACCGGCATGATCCGCTTGCCGAAGGACTACGCCTACGAAGACGGCAAGCCGAACGAGTGGATCCGCGCCAAGACGATCTTCGGCGACGACGCGACCCTCGACTACGACGACGAGCCGCGACGTCGCAGTCGCAATGCGCGAGCGAATCGCAATCCCCGCCCCCGACCGCGCGACAGCCGCGCCGCGTTCGCCGAGTGGTTGACGTCACCCGAGAACCCGCGCTTCACGACCGTGATCGCGAACCGCATGTGGAAGCGGGTCATGGGCCGCGGCCTCATCGACGCCGTCGACGACCTGCGCGACGACACCGTCGCGTCGAACCCGAAGCTCATGGAGTACCTCGAAGAACTCATGGTCGAGCTCGACTACGACCTGCGCGAGTTCCGACGCGTGTTGTTCCACACGCGCTCGTACCAACGCGCCGCGACTCCCGAGCCGGCACCGGGCGAACCGGATCCGTTCCGCGGACCGACGCTTCGCCGCCTGAGCGCCGAGCAACTGTGGGACTCGCTCGTCGGCCTGGTCCGCGACGACGTCGACGCGACGCTGCAAGATCCCGGTGCGAAGGCCGAACGATCCTACGCGAACTACGACCAACTCATGACCTTGACGAGTGCCGACGTCGCCGAACGCGCGCGTCTGCGCACCCAGGAGCCGGAGAAGTATCGCGCGCTGGTCCGCCGCGAAGCGCAGCCCATGGGCGCCGCCTCGGAAGCGCTCCAACGGGCACGGTCGCGGGGGGCCGAGCTGCGCGCGAAGCAGCGCGAGTTCCGCGAAGCCCGCAAGGCAAAGGACCGCGATGCGATCCAGGCGGCCCGCACCGCCATCGCCGAGCTGCGCGCCGAAGCCGAAGAAGCGCGCCGTGAGCGATCACTTCGCGGATTCGTGCGTGCGTCCGAGCTCCCGTCGCCGGCGCCGCCGGGTCACTTCCTCCGCGAGTTCGGCCAATCCGATCGCGAACAGATCCAAGACGCGCGCGACGACGCGACCGTACCGCAGGCCCTCAACCTGCTGAACGGGTTCGTCGAGACGAGCGTGCTCGGCGACGCGCAGTCGCGGCTCGTTCGCGAGATCGCGGAGGTCGCGACACCCGGCGAAGCGATCCGCGTCGCGTACCTGAATCTGCTCACGCGCGAACCGCGCGACGACGAGGTCGCGCTGTGGCGAACGACGCTCGACAGCGCCGCGTCGACCGACGAAGCGCTCGCCGACCTCGTGTGGACGCTCGCCAACAGCCACGAGTTCCGCTTTCGACAGTAACGTAGCTACCGGACGCGGGGCGCCGCCCCGCACGATCTTCGGAGAGAAACGATGACGACCGACCCCACGTATCGCACCGCCGACGAGCTCACTCGACGCGCGTTCTTGACTCGCACCGCGGGCTCGCTGCTCGGGCTCGGGGCGATGCCGTTGCTCACGAACGCGGTCGCTCGCGCGGGCGTGACCGCGGTCGGCGCCGACGCCGTCGCGCTGGGACCGGCCACCGCGCGCAACGTCATCTACCTCTTCATGGCCGGCGGCATGTCGCACATCGACACGCTCGATCCGAAGCCCGGATCCGATTCGCAGGGCCCCGTCGAGGCGATCCGAACGCGCGCCGACGACGTGATGCTGTCCGAGTACTTCCCGAACCTCGCCGAGCGCATGGACAAGGTCGCACTAGTGCGCTCGCTGCGCACGAAGACCGGAGCGCACGCCGAAGGCCGCTACCTCATGCACACGTCGTACGAGAAACGCGGCACGATCGCGCACCCGAGCCTCGGCGCGTGGACCACGCGCATGGCCGGTCCCGTGAATCCCGCGCTACCGGGTCACGTGGCGATCGGTCCGGCGGGCGAAGCGTCGGCGGGCTTCTTCGACGCGACGCACGCGCCGCTGCCGATCGGCGATCCGGCAGCCGGGCTCCAGTACAGCGAGCTCGCCGAGGACATCACCGACGAGCGCTTCCATCGTCGCCTCGCGCATCTCGAACGCATGAACGCCGAGTTCGAAGCGAAGTACGATCACGCTCCCGTGCACGCCTACACCGAGATGTACGAGCAAGCCGTGCGTCTCATGAGCTCGAGTGATCTCGAGGCGTTCGACATCACGCGCGAACCCGACGCCGTGCGTGCCGCGTACGGCAGCGATCGCTTCGGCCAGGGATGCTTGCTCGCCCGCCGACTCGTCGAACACGGCGTGCGGTTCGTCGAAGTCGTCAACGGCGGCTGGGACACGCACAACGACAACTTCGACACGCTCTCCGAGAAGGTCCCCGTGCTCGATCGCGCGCTGTCGGCGCTGCTGTCGGATCTCGAAAGTCGCGGGCTGCTCGATGAGACGCTCGTCGTCGTCGCGACCGAGTTCGGACGCACGCCCGAAATCGCCAGCGACCGCATGGGACGCGACCACTATCCGACGGCGTTCTCGAGCTTGCTCGCAGGCGGTGGAATCCGCGGCGGGCGCGCATTCGGCAAGACCGACGCGACGGGCGCCGAAGTCATCGAAGACCCCGTGTCGGTCCAAGATTTCAACGCGACGATCGCGTACGCCCTCGGCCTGCCGCTCGAGCGGGAGCTCGTGTCCCCCTCCGGGCGCCCGTTCACCGTGGCCGACAAGGGGACGCCGATCCGCAGTCTCTTCGCTTGAGGCACCGCGTCGCGACGCCCGCGGCGTCCCGTCGAACCAGGGCCGATCACAGCGGCGTTGGTTCGTTCACGAGCCGCGTCCCGTGATACGATCCCCGAGTCCACCCGCGATCCATCGATTTTCGGAGGCACCGACCATGACCTTCTCCACCTGCTCGAACCCGCGTCTCGCAACCGTTGCCCCGCGCCCGACCGACCTTGGTTCGGCCTCGCCCCGTGCGGCGGCCCGTCGGATCGTTGTCGCGCTCGCATGTCTCGCGGCATCGTTCGTCGCGGGGACGGCGTCGGCGCAGAACGTCGACTTCGAGAAAGAGGTGCTTCCGATCCTCGAGAATCGGTGCACGGAGTGTCACCGCGCGGCCTTCCAAGATGCTCGCGGCCGCACGCGAAGGCCGAAGGCCGACCTCCGCTTCGACGGCAAGCACTGGATCTTGCGCGGCAGCGGCGACGGGCCCGTCCTCGTCCCCGGCAAGCCCGAGCAAAGTTCGATGTACACGATGACCGTACTCCCGGCCGACGATCTCGACATCATGCCCGCCAAGGGAGATCCGCTCACGAAAGACCAGACCGAGACGCTGCGCCGATGGATCGAGCAAGGCGCCGAGTTCGGCGACTGGATCGGGGAACCGGGCCCGACCCAAACTCCCGCGAGCGGTAGTTCTGCGGGAGGCGATCCGCGCGCACTCGTCAAGCTCTATGCGGAGCTCGCGAAGGGTGTCGACCCCGTCGCGGACGAAGCTCTCGAGAAGGCGCGCGCTTCCGGTGCCGCCATCACGACCGTGGTTCCCGACAGTCCGCTGCTACGAATCGATTTCGTCAAGGACGCCGCATCGATCACGGATCGCGACGCGAAGAAGCTCGGCCCCGTCGTAGCCAACGTGGCACGCCTGTCGTTCGCGCGGACGAAAGTCGGAGACGCCTCGGTCGCCATCGTGCAGTCGATGCCGAAACTCGTGCACCTCGACCTCAGCCGAACGAAGGTGACCGACGCCGCACTCGCAGCACTCGAAGGTCTCGACGAGCTGCGAACCCTGAATCTCTACGGCACCGGAATCACCGATGCCGGGATCGCCCGGCTGCCGAAACTGAAGCGACTCGAGACCGTCTACGTCGGCGAGACCGAGATCACCACCGCCGGCCTCGCCGCCCTGCGCCGCCTCGCGCCGAAGGCGACCGTACATACCGGGGCCGATCTCCCGTCCCCGGAAACGCCGGAAGAAGACGCCGACCGCCCCGGCCGGCGTCGCGGCTGACCCGTCGGCCGCGGTCCGTAACTCACGCGTTCGCGCCGACGCGACCATGACCGCGCAGCACCCGCCTTCGCACGGAAACCCGAGTGGCCGTTTGCCTTCGGGGAATTCGCGCGTATACTTCTCCGCCTGCTGAACCACCTCCCCGCCACACCTCCACCGATCCGCTCCGCAGTTTCCCGTCGATAGAGAAGGGTGGACCGCGTCGTCGCAGATCGGCCGATGACACGCGCTCGCGAGAGTCCGAAGTCCGGCCGCGACCTCTGCGGTTCCGCGCGACCTGCATGCCATTCATGACCTCCATGCATCGATCCGGCGCGTGTCGAGCCACGGCTCGACGACGCACGCAAGCAGGCAACGTCCTGCTGGCCATGATCGCGCTTCTCACCACGACGACCATCAGCCTGGGCACGGCCGCGGTCCTCTATCACCAGAATCTCAACGACGCGCTCGTCGAGGAAACATTCGAAGAGCTCCAACTCGTCTCCGATGCGATCGGCGAGTACTGGCAAGACGTGGGCTCGCTCCCGCCCGATCTCGATGCGCTCCTCGTGCGTCCCGATGAAGTCACGGGATGGCTCGGTCCGTACCTCGGCGAGTCGTTCATCGATCTCGCGACGCAAGGCCTCGGCCCCACGGAAGACGCTTGGGGCAACCCGTACATCTACGAGGTGGCGGGGACCAACGAGGCCAACGTGCGCTCGGCGGGGATCAACGGCACGGACGAAGACGGCGACGGCGACGACATCACGATCATGGCGGACATCGACGCGAATGCATGGTCCGTCACGCGATGGGAGATGCGCATTCTGAACGCCGCGATCGCCGCCTACAACTTCTATCCGACGAACCCGACGTACCTGCCGGAAGGATGGAACGGCGCGCTCGGCAAGCTCCAGAGCCACGGTTTCCTGCCTTCCGGCGCCGAGGCGAGACTCCGCTTCCGCTACGACGAGTGGGGGCAAGAGTACGAACCGGAGGGGAGTCCCATCACCTCGGTTTCCTCGCTCGGTGCACCTGTAGAGGGCGATGATGACGACGACGATGACGACAACTGATCTCGCACGGCGACAGGCCACGACGTCTCGGTCCGGCTTCACTCTGCTGGAGATGGTCGTCGTAGGAGCGATCTTCGCGCTGATCGTCGGTGCCGGCATTCCCGTGACCGAACTCTATCTCCGTCAGAAGATGCTCGCGGAAACACGCGAGGAGATGGAAGAGCTCTCGGAAGCGATCCTGCAGTACTACGTCGATCTCGAGGAGTTCCCGACGACGGTCCAAGACCTCGTCGACCCCGATCCCGTCCCGACCGGATGGCTCGGCCCGTACCTCGCGGCCGAGTTCAGCGACTCGGCCGAGGACGACGACGACTACCGATTCGACATCTGGCGATCGGGCTATCAGCTCGAAGTGGTGGACACGTACCAGCGCCGGCTCGTGAGCTTCGGGCCGGACCGAACCGACGACGACCTCGGCGGCGACGACATCGTGCTCGACATCGACGCCGGACCCTCGCTGGCCGAGATCACACGACGCGAACTCTCGATTCTGAACAACGCGATCGCCACCTACAACGCGGACTTCGTGCTCAGCAATGCGCTATCGACGACGTTCTCGGTATTGCTGACGCAGCTCCAAGCCGCGGGATACCTGCCGTCCGACGGCGTCAGTACAACGCGCTATACCTACGACGGCTGGGGACAAGCCTATTACACGAGCGGACAGCTTCCCGTGATCGAGGTCCTGTCGCTCGGCGGTTCCTGATTGAGGCGTGAAACGATGTTGAAGAAGACCCAATGGAACGCGGGCGTGACTCTCTTCGAGATCACCGTCGCCGTCGCCATCGCGGTCGCCGTCACGGCGGTCGCGGTTCCGGTCGCGATGAAGATGATCCGGAAGAGCTACGAAGACGAGACCCGCAACGAGCTCACGAGCCTCGCCGAGGCGATCGAGATCTACGTTCAGGACCTCGGCGACTTCCCGCCGAACCTCGACGCGTTGCTCGAAGCGCCCGTCGGCGTGCCCGGTGAGTGGAACGGCCCGTACGCATGGGCCGGTCTCAACGCCGACGGCTTCTCGCAGCAGTTCGTCGACGGTTGGGGAACGCCGTACACGATGTACGAGCTCGAGGAGTTTCCCGACCGACGCTTCGTGCGCAGCGCGGGACCCGACCGCGTCGACGACGAGGGTGCCAACGACGACATCGCCGTGCAGGTGAACATCTCGCCGTGGCGCCGGACGCAAACGCGGCGCGAGCTGGCGGTCCTCAACCGTGCGATCGGCCAGTACAACATCTCGCACCTGCCGCACGAGCCGCTGCCGTCGGACATCGACGACTTGGTCGAGAAGCTCGTCGAGACGGACTACCTCGACGACGGCGACGAGTACCTCGCCGATGCCTGGGGCGAACCGTACATCCCGGGCCCCGAGCCGGTGCAGGAGATCTACGTCGGCGGCAACGCCCTCGGAGGCGGTTGGCCTACCGGCGATGATGACGATGACGACGACGACGACGATGGCGGCGCCGGTGACGACGACGACGATGATGATGACGACGGCGGCGGTGACGGCGACGGCATGCCCGGCGACGACGACGACGACGATGACGACGGCGGTCAAGGCGACGACGACGACGACGACGATGGCGGCGGCCAGGGCCAGGGCGACGACGACGATGATGATGACGATGACGGCGGCCAGGGCAACAAGGTGACGCTGTGTCACATTCCGCCCGGCAACCCGGAAGCGGCGCACACGATCCGGGTCGGCGCGGCCGCGGTTTCCGCGCACCTCGCGCACGGCGATACGCTCGGCCCGTGCTGCCCGATTTCGCTCGACTTCGAGCACGAAGACGACGGCTCGACGATTCTCGTCGACGGTCAAGACATCTCGACCCCGCCGGAGTTCGGAACGTTGGTGGCGATCAGCGGTACCGGACCGAACTACGGTCCTGCCATCTTCGACTCGAGCATCGACGGACCGAACGATCCGGGGCGTGACCCCGACCTGCTCGTCGACCTCGGCAACATCTTGATTCTCCAAGAGAACAACGAGCAGTGCGTCCAAGGTATCTATCGCTATCCCGACGACGACGCGGGCGGCGGCTTCTTGATCTTCGAGTTCACGACGTACGTCGAAGCCGCGACGATCACGCTCGTCGACGTCGACGACGGGACCGCCGGTCAAGCCGTGCACCTCATCAACGCGAACGGCGAAGAGCGGTATTACGAATGCCCCGGCGGCTGGACGACCGACATCGAAGCCGACGGCCCTCCGGGCTACGGTGTGCTCGACCTCACGACGCTCGATTCGCAGCCCGGCTACGAGACCGATGCATGGGTTTGTGAAACCGCGAACTTCGATCCGACGAAGGTGGTCCGCATCGAAGTCTGCTTCGCGGGATCCGGCGGCATCGCGAACTTGTCGGTCTGTCCGAAAGGTGAGATCGAAGAAGACGGCGCGTGCATCACGAACGTGTGGGACGCCGACACGTCCATCTGGGACGACACGGACTTCCACCCGTGTGACGACCTCGACGACGTCTTCGACATCCCGTGCGAACTCCACTCGTGTTCACCGTCGTTCCAGCACGCGTCGCTGCGCGACGCGCTCGACTTCTCCTCTTGGAGCGGGAAGTGCGGCAAGGCCCGCAAGCTCCTCCGTCAGGGTGTCGCCGCTCTCTTGAACGCGTCTCACCCGGACGTCAATTTCCCGATGTCCGTGGAAGAAGTGATCGCACACGTCGATACGGCGCTGGCGACGAACAAGGGCGGGAAGATGAACAAGGCCGCCGGTGAGCTCGAAGACCTGAATACGGTCGGAGGCTGCCCGCTCGACTGATCCGACAAGACGACCCTCGGCCCGCGTTCCGCGCGGGTCGAGTCGACAACCGACCGAGACTCGTTCTCGGCGCACGAAGAAAAGTGAGAACGCCTCGCCCGATCCTCGGATCGGCGAGGCGCTCGCGCTCCGGGCCGATCGACGTAACTCGTCAACTGGCGAATCGTTCGGTCGGACACCAACGGCGTCGG
>JAUIME010000880.1 GCA_030433195.1 bacterium | reverse complement strand
GAGCGGGACGGGATCGAGGCGGTCGCGATCCGCTTTCGGTCGGCGGGTTTCGAGGCGGTGATCGAATCGACCGGGGAGACGCTCGCGGTTCCGGCGGACGAGGGCGCGGCGATCCTCGTCACGCGGGTGTCGTTCGAAGCGTTGCAGACCGACGCGGTACTCGACGACTGGATCGTCGAACTCCGCTGATCGCGCGGTTTGCGGCGCGCGAGCGGCAGGAGGGGCGACGGCGGATCGAGACGTTTCGACGAGGCGTATTGCCGACAGGGCGAGGAGATGCAACGCTGAGATCGTACGTCAGCGCTCCGCCCCATGAAGCGAACTCTCTGACGCGGCCCGCCCGGCGGGAGTGACCCGAGGTCAAGATGACCGTAGATCCGTCCCTCGAACACGATCCGATCGAAGACGAGCTCGACGAGCCGGCGGCGGACGCGGCGGGTGCTTCGTCGTCGACGGACGCGGGGGATCCGGCCGGTCCGGCGCGCCGCGCACTCGGCGTCCTGCTCACGTCGCTCGCGATCTGGGGTGCGGGCAGCGCCATGCTCACGATCACGCCCGGCGACTCGCCGCTTCCGGCGGTGTGGCCCGCGGCCGGCATCGCGGTCGGCGCGCTCGCGTGTCTCGGTCCGTTGGCCCTCCTCGGCATCGCGGCGGGCTCGTTCGCCGCCTTCCTCGATCTCGGAGTTTCGAGAACCGAGGCGCTTCCTGTCGCGGCGCTGCTTTCGATCGTTTCGTGTTTCCAAGCCTGGGTCGCGACCCGGCTGGTTCGTCCGACGATCGAGCGAACCGATCCGCTCGCGGCGCCGCTCGACATCGCGCGCTTCTTCGGGCTCGGCGTTCTGTGCTGCGGATTCGACGCCGTGACGGTGGCTACCGCGTTCACCCGTGCCGGAGCCGTTCCGTACGGATCGCCCGGATTGACGGCGTTCTCGTGGTGGGTGGCCGAGGCGATCGGGTGGGTCGTCTTCGTTCCGCTCGTGCTCGGTGCTTTCGCGCGGCCTCGCTTCGCGTGGCGGCCGCGGCTGTGGACCGTCGGCGCTCCGTTGCTGGCGGCTTCGTTCATCGTCGTGCTCGCGTACGTTTCGGCCGTGGGCCGTGACGACGAGCGGCAAGAGCGTCTCTTCAACGCACGAGCGCGTGCGATGGTCGAGGACGTGCAGCTGCGGATGGGCCAGTACGAGTTCGTGCTGCTCGGGATCGAGCGATTGTACGCGGCGTCCGAGCGCGTCGACGATGACGAGTTCGAGCGTTTCGTGAGTCTCTCCCTCGCGCGTTGCGGCGGGATTCGGTCCTTGCTCGCGGTCGAGCGCAAGGGCGACGCGGATGGCATTTACGACTTCGCGGTGACCAAGGTGTCTCCGGCGGAAGAACCGGGCGGCCGCGCGTACTTCGAGGCAGCCCCGGCGCCGCTCCGATCCGAGATGTTCGATCGAGCGCGAGAGACCGGTGCGCCGGCCGCCACGCCACGCGTCGATCTGCCGCCTTCGGGAGCGGCGGGCGTGCTCGTCGCGGTGCCGATCTACGAACGGGATGCGGAGTCGGTGCCGCGAGCCCTCGCGGCGTTTGCCGTCGGGATCATCGACGTCGCCCGAATGGTCGAGGAGGCGCTCGCGGCCTTCGAACGGGTCGGCATCGGCATCGCGATTCGCGACGCGTCCGGACTGGACGCCGATGCGCTCGAGCGCAGCCGTATGTTCGAGTGGCGGCCGGAGGCCTTCGAAGCGCTCGACGCCCAGCGCGTCGTCCTCGCCGAGAGCGTGCGACTCGGGGGGCGCGATTGGGAGGTTCAGCTCACGAGCGAGCGACGACGCGGCTGGTTCACGTGGTGGGTGCTCGCCGCGGGCCTGTGGCTCGTGGCGGTGCTCGGCGCGATTCTGCTGCTCAGCACGGGGCGGTCGGCGGCGATCGAGCGGCTCGTCCGCGAGCGGACGGCCGAGCTCGCCGAAACGAACGTGCAGCTCAGCGAAGAGATCGACGAGCACATGCATGCCGAGAAGCGCTTGCGCTCGCGCGCGTATCAGCTTGCTCGAAGCAACGAAGAGCTCGACACGTTGACC
>JAUIME010000102.1 GCA_030433195.1 bacterium | reverse complement strand
TCGAACGCGGACCGTGCACGGCCCGCGACAGCCCGCTGCCGCCCGTCCGGGCCGATCGAGGTCGAGATGTCTCCATCCGAGAAGCAGAATCCGATGCCTGCGACGAAGGGCGACTCCGCGCGCGAAGCGCCCCGCATCGGCTTCATGAAGAAGTTCGTGTTCATGGTGGTGCTGATCGTTCTGTTTCTCGGCACGATCGAGGGGGCCGCTCGACTGTTCTTTGCAGACCCGCACGATTCGCCGCTCATGATTCCGGTCCCCGGGAAGAAGGACGAGTGGAAGCAGTCCGAGTTACATGCGGGCGATCCGTATTTGTTTTGGCGTAACCGACCGAACGCCGAGCTCGTCTACAAGGGCGTCGACGTGAGCACCAACGCCTTCGGCATGCGAGACGACGCGACGACCCAGCGAAAGCCCCGCGGCACGTATCGCATCGTCTCGCTCGGCGAATCAACGACGTTCGGATCCAAGGTCGCCCAGAATGAGACGTACAGCGCTCGGCTCGAGAGCTGTCTCGACGAGCGCGTCACCGAACGCGACGTCGAAGTCCTCAACATCGGCACGCCGGGATGGAGTCTCGTGCAGAGCTACGTGTGGCTCGAGCGCGAAGGCGTCGATTTCGATGCCGACATGGTGCTCGTGTATCACGGCTACAACGATTTCCTCGGGACGTCCTTCGTCGCGCGGCGCGTCGAGGGATCCGGCGAGGACGCCGAGTCGCACGCGGCGACCGATCTCGAGCTCGCGACGCGTCCCCGCGGGTCGATGGAGCGTGTCGGCGAGTGGCTCAACGCGAACTCGCGCGCCTTTCGTGTACTCGGGCATCGCATGAGGCAGATGGCGCAGGACGCGAAGTCGGAGGAGCCGACGACGAACGTCGACGAGGCGATGGCGTCGGGCGACGACGACGGAGTGCGCGTGCCCGAAGAGGAGCGACGCGAAGTGCTCGCGCGCATGGCGAGCCTCGCGAAACGCCGAGGCTTCGAACTCGTGATCCTCGTGCCGTGCTACCGCGAGTTCGACGAGCATCGCGACGTGCTGTTCGAGGTCGCGAATGCCGAGGGGCTTACAATCATCGACCTCGAAGCCGCCGTCGAAGCGCTCGGCGGATCTCGCGACGATCACTTCGCCGATGCGTCGCATCCGGGCGAACGGCTGCACGCCGAGTTCGCGGCGCTGCTTTGCGAACGACTCGCAGGAGCGATCGCCGAGCCAGCCGGAGACTGACCGGCTCGACGATGACGTTTCTTGTTGCCGAGGCGCCGATTCTACGATCGAGGTGACTCGCGCGATCGGCCTCGATTCGAGAGTCCTACGGAACGAGGAAAGCGTTCGCCTGGATCTCGCCGCCGATGTCCGTATTGCGTCGGATCACCTTGGTCAGGGTCTGGCGCTGGAGCTTGTTCACGATTCGTGGCGGCAGATGGTTCTGGTACCAGAAGCGGTCCCCGTCGCGTAGGCGCAGGAACTGGTCGCGCACGATCGCAGAGAACGTCTCGCCGAGAAGTCCGCCGTTCACGGCCGGTTCGGAGAGCCCTCCGACCCAGGGGTCGACCTGATCGACGTCCGCGTAGGTGGCGGCGAGGCGCGCTTGCACCTCGGGGTCGTCGGAGATCGACGCGAGATCCGGTTTGGGCGCGAGGCCGAACGCCGCACGGACGTCGTTGTAGCTCGGATGCCCGTGATCACGACCGCGCTGGATGTTCAACGACGCGAGGTCGAAGCCGCCGGCGCCGGGAGGGCCGAAGAGGAAGTTACGAACCGCGTCGACGACGAACGGATCGAGATCGTTCGCACGCTGACGGACGGCCCCGCGAAGTAGCGGCTCGACTCCGCCTCCGTTTACGAAGGCGTCCGGCGCGAAGAAGGCGGCGGCGAGCGCGATCGGACCCTCCGGCGTGGGATTCAGCTCCGAGTCGAGTCGGAACAGCTCGTTCGTGAGCATGCTGTGTCCGAACCGATACGCCACTGTCGAGAAGACGTTCGCGATTCCGGCGTCGGTCGTGTCGTCGTATCCGCCGTAGGGCGGGATGGCGGTCGGCCCGAGCAGCACGGGAAGGAACTCGCGGAAGGTGATGCTCTGGATCTCCGCGCCGACGATGACGCGCGCCGTTTCGTAGATCTCGTCGGGGGTCGACGACGGGAATCGATTCGCGAGCTTTTGCGCCCAGGTGTTGTGCTCGCGCACCCACAGCGTGTGCATCGCCGTGAGCGCGACGTTCTCGTTGGCGCGGACATCACCCGCGAGAAACAGCGATGTCGGGTCCTGCCCCGGAAGACTGGCGTTGCCCATGCCGAAGACGTTGTACGGGAGCAGATCGCCGAGCAGCGCATCGTCGGTGACGAGGAGCTTGCCCGTGCCGTCCAAGGCTCGCAGCACACCGCCGCGGATGACGTCCGATCCATAGACGTTCGAGGCGTCGATGTACGCGGTGATCGCGTTGACTTGCTCGCGCGGGTTCGACGGATCCGTTCCCGTCGTCGGGTCGAAGATCGATCGGCACAGGTCGATCTCACGATCCCCTTCGGCCAGCGGATCGAAGAACGGGTCACCTGCCGGAACGGGAATCGGGAACGGCTCGAGGCAGATGCCGAACTCGTCGAACAAGGCGTCCGTGAGGTCGAGGTCGTGATCGAGGAACTGTCCCCATAGCCAGAACATGTTCGACGGGCCGCTGGCGGAAGGAGTCGTCACGGGTTGCGCCGCCATGACGTTGCTGACGAGGCGAGCACTCGGGCGATCCGCGCCCGACGGCTCGTCGATCTCGTCGTCGTACGCGCACACCACGGCTCGCACGAGCTTCGCGTGCGCCGCACCCCACGTCGGGTTCTGGTCGTTGTTGCCCGAGCCGTCGATCGTGCGGAACTCGAGGTTGGCAGGCGAGGGAGCGGTTCGGGCGATGCCGGAGTGCCCCACGAGGACGGCGACGACGAGCGTGCCGATCACGAACGGGTAGATGTGCTTTCGATGCATGGTGTCTCACTCTTCGACAGTCGGGGACTTTGGAGATGCCGGCCGGGGAGCGTGATCGCGGGCTATCGTGCTCGGTGCGTCGACGGGTTCGACACAGGATGATTCCCGACTCACGAAGTCGTGGAACCTGCCCGGGCGCGAACCAATGTATCCCGGATCTTCCTGGGGGCGAAGGGCCTTGCGCATTTCCTACGTGCGTGTAGCGGGATTCCGACACGCGCTGTGGGCGATTCGGCGACGCAGAGTTCAAGGGAGTCGGTTCGAGTGAGACTCGGCGCCCTACCGGCCCTCGGATCCGTCGTCCGTTGCGTCGGATTCGTCGGACGTGCTCGAGTCTTCGGACTCGTCGTTGCCGGGCGCGGCGTCGTCCCCTTCACCTTCGTCGCTCTTTGGTTCGTCGACGTAGCCGAGCGCGCGGAGCTGCTCTTCCACTGCCGGGTCGAGGGCGGCGATACGAGGCGGCTTCGCCTCCGCCTTGGCTCGCTCGAGTCGTTGTTGCAGCTCGGCGAGCATCTCTTGCAGCACGTCGGGGCGTTCGGTCGCGAGATTGTGTTTCTCGCGCGGATCCTCGAGCAGGTCGTAGAGCTCGAACTCGCCGTAGGGAACGAGGTTCTCGGCGTACTTGGGATAGAGCTCGAGGAAGTCTTCCTTCTCTTCGGTGAGCCCGTAGTTGTGGATCAGCTTGTAGCGGCGGCCGCGCACCGACGCGCGCAGCGCATAGCCGTGATTCTCACTGAACTGCAGGACGGGTTCGGCTTCGTCGTCTTCCTCGCCGCGCATCATCGGGACGAGGCTGCGGCCGCGGAACTGCGACGGGATCCGAATGCTCGTGAGCTCGAGCAGCGTCGGCGCGACGTCGACGAGCGAGACCGGCGTCTCGATGCACGGTTCCTTCGAATCGAAGTCGGGGATGCGGAAGATCAGCGGTACGTGAAGCTGCTGCTGCCAGATCGCGTGTGCGTGCTTGCCGAACATGATGTGTTCCATGAACTCCTCGCCGTGGTCGGAGACCACGACGATGATCGTCTCGTCGGCGATGCCGGTCTCTTCGAGCGTATTCAGGAACCGACCGAAGTACTCGTCGAGGTAGCGAATCTCCTCGTCGTACATCGACACCATGTATTCCCAGTCGTGCGGGGAGGGGTGCACTTGTTCGGTGTTGTAGTCGAAGATCATCGTCTTGGTGACGCACTCGCCCGCGAGCTCGCCTTCGTACTCGTCGCGGAACAACCCGAAGTAGGGCGGCGGCGGACAGTACGGAACGTGCGCCTCGTACGTGTGCAAGAACATCATGAACTTCTTCTGGTGGTTGTCGCGAATCCAATCGGAGGCCTCGGTGAAAGTCTCGGCGACGTTGCCGCCCGCGCCTTCGGGC
This sequence comes from bacterium, assembly GCA_030433195.1. Taxonomy (GTDB): domain Bacteria; phylum Planctomycetota; class JACOTG01; order JACOTG01; family JAUIME01; genus JAUIME01. Next base: position 6,671 of record JAUIME010000102.1, on the reverse strand, counting down.
ATCTCGCGTTCCCAGTACGAGTCGAAGCCGCGCTGGAAACCGTACTGATGACCGACGAAGCCGCTCTCCGTGAATCCGGCCGTGTGATACTCGTTCTCTTTGAAGATCTCGGTGACGGTCGCGAAGCTCGGGTTGAGTCGCGCGGTCGCCTCCACCATCTGATGCGAGCTCGGATAGACGCTCGTGAAGAGCGACATGTGCGAGTCGATCGTGCGCGGCGCCTGACTCGACGCGTTCTGGAAGACGGTCGCCGTTCGCGAGAAACGATCGAGCCACGGTGACGTCGAGCGACGATGTCCGTAGAGCGAAAGTCGATCGGCGCGCAGCGTGTCGAGCGAGACGAGCACGACGTTGTATTCGCCGAGCGCGCGGCCCGGCCGATACACGATCGGGTTGCTGATGATGAAGTTGTCGTAGCGATTGTCGGGTTCGCCTTCCGGAGACCCGAGCGTCTCGAACATGATCTCGACTTCGCGACCTTCGTAGGCTTCGAGGTAGCACCGGCCGTCGTCTTGCCAGCCGCGATGCGCGGGCGTCGATTTCGGATCGATCGTGCGATCGAACACGACGGTCGACTTTCCCGTGTCGACGGGCGTTACCGTGACCCGCAGCGTGACGCCGTCCCCGGGCTTGCGCCAATCGGAGTCGATCGTGCCGTACCCGAACTCGAGGATGCCGCCCTCGGGGACGTCGACCGTCGTGACGGCGCGAAACGGCGGTCCGGCGTAGAGACCTTCGCGCGTCTCGGGGCCGATCGTGAACGGGCCGAGGCGCTCTTGCGGCTGCCCCTCGAGGAGGCCCTTCTTCTCGAGGAACGGCACCGCGAGCAAATCGATCGAGCGCACGCGCAGGGAAACGCCCGGGGGCGTCGACGGCACGATGCTCAACTGGTGAACGTGTCCGGACCAATTCTCCGAATCACCCACGGGCGCGAACATCGTCACGTACTTCGACGACGACTCGCCTTCGGTCGCTCCGCCATCACCCGTGGGGACCTGGATCTGGTGGAAGATGACGCGACGTTCGCGCTTGAACTTCTCGCCGGGCATGTGATTCCACTCGGCCTTCGGTTGGATCAAGCGGTCGCCCTTCGGATCGGCCTCGATCGCGATGGTGTCGAACCGCGAGGCGTCCATGTCGAGGTCGATCAGCAACGACGGTCGCTTCTCGACGGTCTCGAACGCGATGTGATCGCCGTCGACGCGGAGGTTGTCGATTCCGCGTCCGGCGTGGATGCGGCCCATGCGAAGCCACGCGACGAGGTCGATCGACTCGACCTTTTCGATCGATTGCCCGCGATCCCCGGTGTTCGACTGTCCGAGCGGTTCGAGCAGCGACTGCAGCTCACCGGCGCGTCGCTCCGGCTCGCCCTTGTTGCAGCCCGCGAGCGATCCGAGGAAGAGAACGGCGAGGCAGCACGCGATCGATCGCGGCGTGACGAACGACGGGGTCATCGGGATTCCTCTCGGGGCGTCGAAGACTCGGTGGAGGGCGCGTCTCGTGGATCGTCGGAAGCGGATCCGTCCGATTCCGTTTCGCGCGCGTCGTCGTCTTCGTCGGATTCGTGTAGGTAGCCGAGCTTCTTCAAGCGCTCTTGGATGTCGGTGCGTTCGTCCTTCGAGAACGTACGCCCGGCTTTCAGGCGGGCGCGGGTCTCTTCGCGCCATGTGCGTAGCGGCTCGCGCAGACGTTCGACGCGGTCCGTGGCGCCGGGCGCGAGGTTCCGGCGTTCTCGCGGATCCTCGACGATGTCGTAGAGCTCGTCGGCGTACGGTCGGGCACTCGGATCGAGCTCGGCGTCGGGAAGGAGATCGCGAAACTCGTCACGCTGGATCGTGATGAGCTTGTGGCGATCGCGTACGATCGCGGCCATCGGGATGCGGTTGTACTGCATGCGGTCGTCTTTCCAAGACCATCCGTGCGCCGTTTCGGTGAACACGTCGCCGCGGTCGACTCGATCCCCACGAAGGAGCGGGACGAGGCTGTGCCCGTCGAGGCTCGCGGGCGGTTCGCCGGCGTCGAGAAGCTCGACGAGCGTCGGATAGACATCGACGAGCGCTACGGGATTCGGGACTCGCGTGCCCTCGCGCGACGTGCCCGGCGCGCGCACGATCAGCGGAACGCGAACCTCTTCATCGTAGATCGACGTGCCGTGCTTGAGTCCGCCGTGCTCGAAGAACTGCTCTCCGTGGTCCGAGGTGACGACTACGACCGTCTCGTCGGCGATTCCGAGGCGGTCGAGCGTCGCGAAGACCTCGTGGACGCGCTCGTCGACGTAGCGGATTTCGCCGTCGTAACGCGCGATCATGTGTTCGAGTTCGCGGTCGTCCAGCGTCCACGGGCGTCGCCGCGCCATGGCGTCGAACAACGGCCCGATCGATCCGTCGAAGCTGCCGTCGTAGTCGGGGTCGAACGTGCGGTAGTGCCCGGCCGGGTCGTCGTAGGGATCGTGCGGGTCCATGTACTGCAGGTACAGGAAGAACGACGTGTCCGCGTGGCGCTCGAGAAACGGGATCGCGCGTTGGTTGATGCGCGTGCCTTCGTCGGGATAGGCGGCGTTCTCGTCGACGACGATGGCATGCTCGTCGAATCCCTCGTAGAAGCCGACCGTCGGATCGAGCGTCATGTTCGCGACGAACGCCGCGGTGGCGAGTCCGTCGTCGGCCAGGCGCTCGGGCAAGAGCTCGATCGACTCGGCGAGGGCGCGGTTGTCCTTGGCGTGCGTGAGCCCGTGGGTCTGCGGGTAGAGCGACGACAGGATCGACGCCACCGAAGCGACGGTCCACGGCGCTTGCGCGTAGGCGTGCTCGAAGAGAACGGACTGCTCGGCGAATGCGTCGATGTTCGGGGAAGTATCGCGCTCGTAGCCGTAGCAACCGAGGTGATCGGCGCGGAGCGTGTCGATCACGATGAGGATGGCGCGGCGAGGCGTCGCGGACGTGCGTGAATCGTCACGGCTACAAGCCACGCTTGCGATCGCGGTCGCGACGCAGGCGATGAGGAGCACCGCGAGGGCGCGAACGCGCGAGATCGAGGGCATCGGCGGGTTCGCCTCCTTCGACCGTCCGCGCGGAAGGCGGGGTCGTGCCACGGGGAACGTCACTGGGTCCGGTCGATTGTACACTCCCGAAACCGGGGGTCAAACGAATCCGGGGCCCTGCGAACGCGCGCGATCGACCCTCGATGCGAGGAACCGACGAGTCGGATTTCGGACTCACCGCGTCGCGTAGACGCCCAGTCGTGCGAGGCTGCCGAGGCGCGCACGCGGCGGGACCGTCGGCCGTTCGAACGCGCCGTCGGTCGGGGGCGGTGCGCCTTCGCGAGGCGCATCGACGGACGCGATCGCTTGCGCCGTCCCGCGCTGCGGTGCCGCCTCGCGTGCGTCCGGATTCGATTCGTGCGCCGGGTCGGATGCCTGGACCGCGGCCATGAGCGCGAGTCCGGCCGCAAAGCCGAGCGCCCCGGCCACGAGCGAAGCCGGGATGCGTCGGGGCCGACGCGCGTCGGACGATTCGATCGCACGGCGGACTTCGCGCGTCCATGCATCGTCGTCGTCGTCGAGCGTGTCGGCGGCGGTCGCGGCATGGCGCCTCGCCGAACTCGCGTCGTTGGCGAGGCGGCCGAGCGTCGCGCGCATCGAATCCGCGTAGCTTCGCAGTTCGGGCGATGCTGCGAGTGCGGCCGCGAGTCGCTCGCGCTCCTCGGGCTCGAGCTCGCCGTAGACGTCGAGCGCGACGAGCTGCTCCAGGGTCTCTCGATCGGGGAGGTCGGCGTCGGGGCGAGTCATCGTTCAGGCTCCTCGGGTTTCGTCGGGGTTCGGGCGCAAATTCGCGTAAGGGGCGAGCTTCGACTGCAGGCGGACGCAGGCGCGCGCGAACTGCGTGCGCACGGTCGGGATCGCGATCGACAGGCTCTCGGCGATGGCGGCCAGTGACAATCCCGCTTCGTGGCGCAGCACGAAGATCGTTCGCTGACCTTCCGGGAGGCTCTCGAGCGCGGTTGCGTAGCGGGCGCGCAGTTCGTGATCGGCAGCTTCCACGATCGGCGTCGCGGCTGCGACGACGTCGCGTTCGCTCGCTTCGTCGAGCACGGCGCGCGTCGTGCGGTCGCGTGCGTCGCGACGCCTCCATGTGTCGAGCGACGTTCGGATCGCCGCGCGACGGATCCAACCCTCGGCCGATTCGGGGCGCCCACGGTCGCGCCACTGCCGCCACAATCGCACGAACGCGTCTTGTGCCGCGTCGTCGGCGAGGTGATCATCTTGCAGGATCGCGCGGCACATGCGCCGTACGATCGATGCGTGCTCGTTCATGAAATGGCCGAACGCGCTCGCCGCTTCGCTCATCGTTCGGGCTCGACGACCGATACGACCTTCATGCGAACGTCGCCGTAGGCGAGGCGTTGCCCGTCGAACTCGAACACGGCGTGGCCGCTGCGCAGCGCGTCGAAGTTGCCGCCGACGATCGTGCCGGGCATCGCGACGCGTACCCGGAACGACTCGTCGCCGAGGTCTTCGGTGTGCTCGCGTGCCGTGAAGTTCCACTCGAGGCGTTCGAGTACGCCGTTGACGATCGCCGGGCGGACTTCGTTGCGTTCGAGCGATTGCTTCAGCGCGGCGCGCGTCGTTTCGCGAAGGCGCTCCTCGAACGCGACGAGCGGGTACGTCTCGGGAACGGGTTCGCCGCGGCGCTCCGCGTCGTCGTAGTCGAGCGAGCGCTGAATCAGCTCGCGGATCGCGCGCTCGCGCAGTTCGGCGGCGACCGCGGCTTCGACGTCGGCAACGATCGTCGCGTGCGTGTCGGTCGTGAGCGACGCGTCGCCGTGCGTGAAGACGCGAAGCAGCGAGTCCCGCGCGAATGCGCGCGCGGCCGATCCGAACTCGCGTTGGAAGACGCGCACGATCAAGTCCCACTGCCCGTCGCTGAGCGGTTCGCGATCCTCGATCGCTTGCACGGTTTCTTCGGGGATTGCCTCGAGGATGCCGGTCCACACGGGGTGACTTCCGCGTCGGCCGTGGTAGACGCGCTCGAACACGTACACGTCGCGATCGCCGCGCCGTTCGACGCGCAGGTCGGCCGTACGCCGCAAGAACGCCGACGCGTACGGCTCGCTCGCGGGGGCGGTCGTCGTGGGGAGGTCGGCCGTCGAGGCGAACGTCGCGTACGCGCCGAGGCGAACTTTGCCGTCCCACGCTTCGGCGTCTGCCGCGAGGGCATCGCGCGCGGCGGCGCTCCCGGTGTCGGGCGCGACGTCGCGGATCCATCGACGCGTCGTTTCGTCGGCGGGCTTCCAGGGCGCCGCGAGCGGGATGGCATAGCCGTCCGTGAGATCCTCGGCGCGATCGGATGCGGCGGTCATCGTGACGTCGATCGATCCGTCCGGGTGAATCGTCAGAACCTCCTCGTGCTCGACGCATCCGGTGGCGAGCGTGAACATCACGAGGGCGAACGCGAGCGATCTGGGTCTCATGGCAGGTCTTCCTCCGGTCCGTGGCTTCGGCGAGTTCGTCGGAAAGACGCGCCGGCGCCCACGAACCGATGACAACTTTCTGGAGAACTTCCCGCAAGTCGTTTCATCCGGTGAGGCGCGCGAGCCGAAAAGGGGACTCGGCTCCGCTCCGCGATCGCCTCGTGGCGCCGAGGATGCGGACCGTTTCGCGGCCCGGTTCGTTGTCGAGCCGCGTTTCCCGGGAGGTCGCGTGAATCACGCCGCCCTGGCCGTCACGGCCATTCTGCCGTCGCTGCTGTTCCTGCGCTGCTTCTACGCGCGAGATCACTACACGAGCCCACCTCGCGGGTTGTGGGCGACGTTCGTGCTCGGGATGACGCTCTTCGTGCCGATTCTCGTGGCGGCGCCGTTCGTGCGCGACGCGCTCGCAGGGATCGAGTCGCCGCTCGGCCGCCAGCTCGCCGAGTCGTTCTGGCTCGCGGCCTTCCCCGAAGAGCTGCTGAAGTGGCTGATCCTCGCCGTGTTCTCGGTGCGCCTGGGGACGTTGCGCGGGCCGCTCGACGGGATCCTCTACGGAGCCGCCGCGTCGCTCGGATTCGCGACCGTCGAAAACGCGCTCTACGTCGCCGCGGGCGGCGCGACGACGGCGTTCCTGCGCGCCTTCACGGCCGTTCCGTGCCACGCGATGCTCGGGGTTCTCATGGGCTACGCGGCCGGCCGGGCGGTGCTCTCGACGCGTCGTACGTCCTGGGCGGCATGGTGGTGCGCGGCGCTCGTGGTTCCGGTCGCGATGCACACGATCTACGATTTCCCGCTGTTCACGCTCGGCGGCATCTTCGAAGGCTCGATCGTGCTCGAGGGGGACAGTCTCGTTCTCATGGCGGTGCTCGGAGCCGGATTCCTCGTCAATCTGGTGGGGGGGCTGGCGGCGGCGTTCGCGCTCGCGAGCCGGGCCCGAGAGCGCGCGTCGCTGTCGCTCGATGCCCGTGAGGCGTCTCAGGCGCCGCTCGAGGGGGCGATCCCGCTGTCGGGTGCGTCGGACGCCGGTCCGACGACCGATCTGCCGGGCGAGCTGCATCGAGAGGAGCCGGGTACCGGACGCGACGCCTCTCCGCGCGGCGCGCCGGCGATGGCGCTGCTGGGGATCCTTTTGGCCGGAGCGGGCGGCGTGCTCCTGGTCTCGCTCGTCGAGTTCCTGGCCTCGCCCGGCTCGGCGGGGGCCG
>JAUIME010000101.1 GCA_030433195.1 bacterium | reverse complement strand
CGAACCCTTCGTTCGACCCACCGTTGCTCCGGAAGAATGGAAGCACGAGTGTTCGTTTCGAAACAAGGCACGTGAAAAGGAGAGATTTGATGCTGAAGAGACTGCTTCGAAGCAAGAAGGGTGCGGCGCTGGTCGAGTACGGCCTTCTGATCGCGGGTGTGGCGCTGGTTTCGGCCGCCGCCGTCTCGATCTTCGGTCACAAGACGAACGAGCTCATCTCGGGTATCGCCACGGTCCTGCCGGGTGCCCACCAGGATGACAACGCGCCGATCAACGCCGGCCAGCTCATCGAGACGACCGACGCCGCTGTCACGGGCGACCCGATCACGATCGACACGCAGGCGATCCTCGGCAACTCGGACACGAACCGCCTCGGCGACAACCTCGACATCCCGGTCGAGACGCGCGTTTGGGAAGACAACACCGCCGGCGCCTGAGCCAGCACCGCAGGCCGCCGACGTTCCCGTCGGCGAGTCTGATTCGGAAGAGTACCTGACGCCCCACCCGTCACCGACGGGGGGGCGTATTCTTTAGGTATTTCGAGAGTTATTTCCCCCTCGCGTCTTAATCTCGTACAATTCATGACCATCCTCGTTCCCTTCGCGTTCCTCTTGGCCGCCACGGCTTTCGACCTCTGGAACGACCGGGAGATCCCTGACACGCTCTCGATTCTCCTGCTCGTTTGGGCCGTCCTGGCCCGGATTCTCGGATGGATCGAGGTGCCGTGGCTCTCCATGGGAATCGGCTGCGCTGTCGGCTTCGCGCTCGGCGCGCTGCTCTTCTGGATGGGCGGCCTCGGCGGGGGGGACGTCAAATTAGTGGCGGCGCTCGGCGCCGCGATCGGCATCTCCGACCTCCTGACGACGCTGTTCTGGATGGCGATCGCGGGCGGGGTCCTGTCGATCATCACGGTGTTGCGGGGTAAGAAGGAGCTCGCCTATGTGCCCGCGATCGCGATCGGATTGTTCGTCACGCTTCTGCGAAGCGGAGAGATCCAGCGTCTGTTCACGTCCTGAGGGGACGACTCGACGGATGCAGGGAAGCGACGAGCGAAGACGCGGTGCCGTTCTCGTGGAGTTCGCGCTGCTCGCCCTCGTGCTCTACCTCGTTCTCGCAGGCGGAGTCGAGATGGGCCGCGCCGTGTTCTCGGCGCAGCTCCTGCAGGACGTCGCGCGGACCGCGGCCCGCGAAATCGCGACGACGCCGCTTCCGGCCACGCACACCTTCGAAGAGGCGATGCGCGATTGCCGCGTTCGCCGCAAGATCTTCGACGAGCGCTATCTCGTCATCGATCTTGACCAATACCCCGAGGGGCGAGCCCTCGACGACTACTTCGCGCAGATGCCCATCGTGAACCAGATGCTACGCCCGCTCATGATCGTCGAGCTCACGACGGTCCGCAACCAGGAGCGGCGCATCCTCCGGTATCCCGGGGCACTGCTCTACAACAGCAAGCCGGACCCGTGCTACTTCACTCCGGGGGAGTTCACGGTCGGAGTTCCGGTGGTGGTCGGGCGCCGTGGAAGCAGTGGATTCGAAACGATTCGCTGGGTTCCCGTGCTCGAGGAGATTCGCCCCGACCCCGACAATCGATTCAGCGGTCCCTTCAGCGTCATCGCGAGGGGGACCGGGCGAGGTCCCGAACAGACTCTCAAGCGCGGCGTCGTCGCGCTTCGCGTCAACTACCCGTATCAGGCGGCTGCGTTGAGCGGATACCGTTCACCGGCCGGTCCTTTCGAAACCAACGGCAAGCGGATCATCATCGCGGACGACACGGAGGTCGTGCAGCTCAACGAGCCGCCCGGGCGATTCGTGTATTCGCCGGTCGGCCAAGGAACGAATCGACCCGAGGAACTCTCGGGACCGTATTCGGGCTCCTTCGGCCTCGGCCAGCAGTTCGCCCTCGGCCAGAGCGTGCGCCCGTTCCGCAAGCTGATCTCGTCCCAGGCGGTCTTCCGTCGGGAAGCATTCGCAGTGAATTAAAGGAGGCTGCTCATGTCTGCCGCGCAATACAAGCGACGCCGCGGGACGAGCCCCACGCTCGTCGTGCTGCTCTTGTTCGTCGCCGTAGTCGGAACGATCGGAACGTTGTACGCGATGGGCGAGATCCAGCTCTCGTTCCTGAGTGCGAAGTCGACCGAGGAACCGGAGAAGAAGCCCGACACGCGGGGCATGGTTCCGATTCCGATCGCGGGACGTACGATCCCGCCGTACACGCGGATCGAACTCACGCACCTCATGGACCCGCGCGTTCCGGGCAAGATTGCCGAGCGGCGGCTGCCGCCGGGTGCCGTCAGCGAGAGCATCATCGACGACGTCGGTCAGATCGTCGGCCGCGTCCTCAAGACCGAGATCAAGGCCGGCTACATGTTCAGCGAAAGCCTCTTCTATCCGAGGGGGACGCGCCCCGGCATGACGGCCGGCATTCCGCCGGGCAAGCGTGCGCTTCGTCTTTCGGCGGAAGACGTGCTCGGGTTCCACGGACTCAACATCGGTGATCGATTCGACATCTGCGCGACGTCCCCGATCGAGGGGAATATCGCCGACGATCTCGACATCGACGGTCCGATGCGCGACGAGATCGAGATGCAGGCCAAGAACCTCGGCAAGCAAGCCGTCGTTCGTTTCATCGTGCAGAACGGTCAGGTCGTGCTTCCGGTCTCGAGCCGTAGCGAACAGTATACGGATAAGGCCGGCATCATGTCGGGGTCGCGCCAGAAGAACAAGGAAGTCGAGGAGATCGTCATCGCGATCGCGCCCGACGAGCTCGCGCCCCTCATGGAAGCGATCGACGTCGGCGACACGGTGCGCTGCATCCCTCGATCCGGGCACCCCGACGATCCGCGCGACAGCATCACGCCGGATCAAGAGCTGACGATGCCGTTCGCGGAAGGCGCCGAGGGAACGAAGGTCGATCCCGCGGCGCGTACGCGCGGCGCGCAGCGCAAGGGGCTCCTCGACACGATTCGACGCGTCGAAGTGATCGAAGGGAACGGCGGCAAGCAAAAGCGTGACATCCAGTATGTTCCGGATCGAGGTTCGAACTGATCGACCGCGTCGAGGCGAATCCGATGATCGAGCGACGACAGAACGGTTCGCGCCGCGAGGCGCAGCAAGGCGTGGCGTTCGTGCTCGTGATCCTGATGATGTTCGGGATCATGGGCATGCTCGCGCTTTCCGTCGACATGGGCCTCGTGCTCATGACGCGAACCCAGATGCAAACCGCGGTCGACACCGCGGCGCTCGAGGGATTGCGGATGCGCGATGCGAGTCGTGACGATCCCTACGCGCAGCGCGACGTCGATCGCCGGATCTCGGCAAGTCGGATCGCCCGCCTCGTGTTCGACGCGGACGGCGAGATCTCGACGTCCGATCTCGACGGCGAATACGACGACAACCTCGGGTCGCCGATCTTCGACGTGGACCCCGGTGCGTTGGATGGCACGAATGCCCCCGGTGATCTCAGGCGAACCGTGACGGCACGCGGGCCTTCGCTTCAAGGAGTCGGGATCTACAAGCCGAAGCTCGAGCTCAACGTCGACAACGAGATGCACGGCGATCTGGTGCAAGGCACCTACCACGGCGACGACCCGAACGTACGACTCTCGATCGAAGGAAAGCGATACATCCGCAACGATTTCGAACCCGTCGACACGATGCGCGAGTCGCTCGAGGATCCCGTGGCCGATGCGTTTCTCGCTCGGATGCGGCGCACGAACGACTTCATCGGACTCGACAACATCGACGGCGTGAGCTCGGCGGGGCCGCCGCTCTCGCTGATGTTCGGCAACGGCGGGCTCGTTCCCGGCGGCGATCCTCGCCGCGGGTACTCGTATCGTCATCACGGGATCACGATCCGCGCGACCGCGATCGCACAGGCGCGTCCCGTGCTCACGGTCGGGCCGCCCGTCAACCAGAGCACGATGCAACGCCAGAAACTCATCCTCGGACGCGCGCCGTTCGCGCTCACGGGGAAGTTCGTCAAGCAGTTCCGCGGACAAGGCCGTGTCCGCATCTCGAACAGCAAGGTGAAGGTGAAAGTCGGTGAGGGCCCGAACGGCGCCGAACGCAAGATCGGCTGGTTCATCCCTCAGGAGCTCGGGTTGTCCGTCGGCGACAAGGTGCGCGAGCGCGATCTCGTGCAGCTGCAGCCGATGGAGGACTTCGAAGTGCTCGGCTACGTGCCGATCCTCGAGAAGTTCGTCGGCGAGCGCGGCTTCCCCGTGAACGAAGACACGAGCGACTGGCGCGTCATCGGATTCGGGCTGTTTCTCATGCGCGGGACGTTGGAGGAGACGCCTCGCGGCATCGGGGGGAAGGATATCGTGCTGCGGCAGTTCCGCGGCCAACTGATCATGCCCGAGAACGCGAGCGCGGTCGTCATGCCGAGCTTCGCCGCATCGGACGGATCCGGGGGACAGCTCGGGGCCAAGGCCGTCGAGTTGTTGCTACAGAGGAACGACAAGCTCGCGCGCAATGGATTGGCGATCTGGGCGCCGGCGCTCGTCCGCTAGGAAACGAGAGGACCCTCAACTTGGAAGCGACACCGCACATCCTCGTCGTCGGGCACGATCCGACGCTGCCGACGGAGTTCGAGTCGGCGCTCTCCGGGATCACCGGAGTCCGCGCGGTCACGCACTTCGCACGGGACTTCCGACAGGGCATCGAAGCGGCGCGCAGCCGCACGCCCGATCTCGTCTGCATCGAGATGGACCGCAACCTGCGGATCCTGAAGTCCTTCACGGAAGAGCTCGCGATCGCGGCTCCCGAGGCGAACATTACCGCGATCTATCGTCAGGACATTTTCGGTCCCGAAGACTCGGAAGGGGCCGTCATCATCGAAGCGTTGCGTTCGCGCGTTCAGGATTTCCTGCGCCGCCCGCTGTCGAGTACCGAGCTCAAGCAGATCCTCGATCGTCTGTATCAGGAGAAGCTGCGGCCCAGGCGAACGCACCTCGGCAAGGTGTTCTCGTTCATCAGCAACAAGGGCGGCGTCGGCAAATCGACGATCTCGACCAACACGGCATGCGCGCTCGCGCGACAGTATCCCGACCGGGTGCTGCTGGTCGATTGCTCGCTGCAGATGGGCGTCTGCGCCCACATGCTCGACCTGCGCCCCGAGACGAGCATCATCGACGCCGTGCGCGAACGCGACCGACTCGACGAAACACTGATCCATCAGCTTTCGGTCCCGCACTCGTCGGGGCTTCGGCTGTTGGCCGCGCCGAAGGATGCCGTCGAAGCCGCCGAGGTCGACGACGAGGCGATGTCGCTGATCTTGAGCATGGCGCGGCGCGCCTACGACTACGTGATCGTCGACACGTTCCCGATGCTCGACAGCGTCGTGATGGCGATCCTCGACCTGTCCGACACGACGCACTTCGTGTTGCAGGCGACGGTGCCGAACGTCATTGGCGCCGCGCGGCACATGGACGTGATGGAGGGGCTCGGCTTCCGCGGCGAGCGCCTCAAGCTGATCCTGAGCCGCAACCACGCGAGCTTCTCGGGCAACCTGCAACCGCGCGACATCGAAGATCGTCTCGGCCGCCGCGTCGACTACGTCTTCCCGTACAGTCGCCGGATCATGGTGGCCGTGAACACGGGGCGACCGCACGTGCTCAATTCGCCGAGCTGGTACGGTTTCGGCAAGGCGATCCGTCATCTCATTCGTGACTTCGGCGCCGTCGTTCCGGGCGAGGCCGCCAAGAAGGGGCGTAAGACGAAAGGCCGCAAGGCCGCCGAGGCCGAAGCCGCTTTCGACTCGCCCAAGTCCCAGCCGCTACCCCTGGACGATCCGCCGTTCGGAGACGAGAGTGACCCGACCTCCGACAAGGACAGGATGGAAGCATGGCGGAGCTAGAGGACAACGGACCCCGCGAACCGAAGGACCTGCGCGGCCGCTTCAAGGAGACGATCCGGCTCAACCCCGGTACGAGACTCCAGAAGAAGAAGGAAGCGTCGTACCGCGCGGTCGGCAAGGACGTGCGCCGCGACGAAGAAGCGCCTCGGTCACGCGGTCGAACGAATTACTCCTCCATCAAGGGGACGCTGCAAGAGCGACTTCTCGACGAGATCGGCGAACGCAACCTGCTGAACGCCGGCGACGACGTCGTGGCCGACGCGGTTCGCGAGTTCGTCGATCGTGTGTTGCAGGAGGAAGACCTCGCGCTGAACCAGATCGAGCGCGAGCGTCTCGCCGACGAGCTTACCGACGAGACGCTCGGCGTCGGGCCGTTGGCGCCGCTGATGGCCGACCCCGCCGTGACCGATATCCTCGTGAACGGCCCGCACAAGATCTACGTCGAGCGCTTCGGTCGCCTCGAACCGGCCGACGTCCGATTCCGCGACGACGACCACGTGATCCGCGTGATCGAGCGGATCGCGGCGCGCGTCGGGCGACGCATCGACGTCTCGTCGCCGATGGTCGACGTCCGGCTTCCGGACGGTAGCCGTGTCAACGCCACGATCCCTCCCGTTTCGCTCGACGGCCCGACGCTGTCGATTCGTCGATTCGGAAAGCAGCGACTCAAGCGCGAAGACCTCGTGCGCCTCGAAGAGCTCGGCGTCAACATGCGCTCGTTCCTCGAGTACGCGGTCGTGGCGCGCAAGAACATCCTCATCTCGGGGGGAACGGGTGCTGGTAAGTCGACGTTGCTCGGCGCACTGGCCGAAGCGATCCCCTTCGACGAGCGTATCGTCACCATCGAAGACACGGCCGAACTGATCCTCGATCAGGAACACGTGGTCCGCATGGAAACGCGACCGCCCAACGTGGAAGGCCGCGGTGAGATCATCACGCGCGATCTGCTCATCAACAGCCTACGTATGCGGCCCGACCGCATCATCGTGGGTGAGGTCCGCGGTCGCGAAGCGCTCGACATGCTGCAGGCCATGAACACGGGTCACGACGGCAGTATGAGCACGGTCCACGCGAACTCGCCGCGCGACGCCTTGTCGCGCCTCGAGACGATGGTGCTCATGGCGGGGATCGAGCTGCCGTCGCGCGCCATCCGCGAGCAGATCGTCTCGGCGATCGACTTCCTCGTCCACGTGCGCCGGTTCGAAGACGGCGTGCGTCGCATCGAAACCGTATCCGAGATCGTCGGCCTCGAAGGCAGCGTCGCGTTGCTGCAAGACATCTTCAAGTTCCAGCGCCGTGGTCGGGCGGGGCGCAAGGTCGCGGGCGAGTTCGTCGCGACCGGCGTCGTGCCGCGTCTCGTCGAAGAGTTGCAAGACCGCGACGTGTCGATTCCGCTGTCGCTGTTCCAGAACGCGCGGAGCGCGCCCCATGCTTGAGTTCGCGATTGCCGCGGTACTCCTCGGCGCCGCGTTGGTGATGCTCTACTTCCACAACCGCAAGAAGCTGCGGCGCGTGTCGGTCGAGCGCATGACGACGCGGGATCCGGATCCCGAGAACTTCGACGACGAAGTCGTCGCGGTCATTACTCCGATCCGGCTTCGGCGTTTCATCTTGGTGCCCTGGATCCTCGGGATCCTGCTCGCGGCGGGGCTCTACTACTTGACCGGACTCAACGGGCTGTTCTCGGCGCTGTTCGGACTGATCGTCGCCGTCGTCGGGACGCAGCTCGAAGGCGTGCTCGCCGCCAAGCGCGAGCTTCTCATCGAAACGCAGCTCGCCGACGCGATCGACATCATCGTCGGGGCGCTTCGCTCGGGTGTCGGCCTCGTCGATGCGCTCGGGCACGCCGTGGGTGAGGCGCGCAAGCCGCTCCGCCCCATCCTCGAAGACATGAGCGGTCGACTCCGGCTCGGTGACAACCCGGCCGAAGTCTTCTCGGAGCTCGCGTTCCGCATCCCGCTCGAGACCTTCCGTCTGTTCTCGTTCACGCTCTCGGTTCACTGGGAGATTGGCGGGAGCCTCGCGCCGACGCTGGCGACGGTCGGACGGACGATTCGCGACCGTATCGACCTTTCGCGTCGTGTGAAGTCGCAGACGATGCAGGCGCGCGCCTCGGTGGTCGCGATCCTGCTCATCACCTACGTGCTGACGTTCATCGTGTGGCGCACGAATCCCGCCCGGCTCGAGTCGTTCGTGAGCTCGAGTATCGGCCAGGGACTGTTCGCGGCCACGATCTTCCTGCAGCTCGTCGGGCTCGTGTGGATGTCGAAGATGAGCGACATCCGGTACTGATCGACGGCAAGAACGCGCGTCATGCGCGGACGATGGTCACGGAAGAGATCGGATCATGAGGGCGCTTTGGATCGTCGGAGCCTGGCTCGTGGTGGTCACCTTCGGGTACCTCCTCGGCTCGCGCTGGCTCAACTGGGCGAGGAGCCGGAACCGGCTCGGCTACCGCGAAGAGGATGCGCCGCAGCCGGAGGCCGCTCCGCAGGCGATGCAAGACATCGAGTCGGGATTCCTCGGACTTCGTCTGTGGCTGGTCCAGTCCGGTTTCCGGCAGAGGCAGGCGGCCGCGGTGTTCACGGTCACGGCGATCGTCGCGCTGGCCGCCGGGCTGCTCGCGGCGTATTCCATCATCGCGACGGGAGGCGTGGCTCAGGGCTACGAACTCGTCGGGTCGATCCCCGGAGCGACGGGGGACTTGCTCTACGGGATCCTCGTCGCGACGCCATGGCTGACGCTAGCGATGCTCGCGAGCGCTCCGTGGGTGTACGTTCGGGCGAAGCGCCGTGCGCGAGTGGCCGCGGTCGAGGTCGACCTCCCCATCACGCTCGAACTGCTGGCGACGTTGTCGCAAGCCGGTTTGGGGCTCGACTCCTCGATCGCGAAGCTCTTGGAGTCGCCCGGGGAGGACCGGCCGCTGCGCGAAGAGCTGCGGATCTACCGCTTCGAAGTGATGACCGGGGTTCCGCGAATCCAGTGTCTGCGTCGGCTTTCGCAGCGTGTGGGCGTGGGATCGGTATCGATCTTCATTTCGGCGATCGTCCAGGCCGAGCAGGTGGGGGCCGGGATGGCCGACGTGCTCCAGCGCCAAGCCGACGACCTGCGTAGCCGCCGCCGCGAGAACGCGATGGCACTGGCCCAAGCCGTCCCGGTCAAGCTGACATTTCCCTTGGTGATCTGCTTCCTACCGGGTATCTTCGTCACCACGTTGGGGCCGACGTTCCACCAGTTCGTGCAATTGGCGGAGAGCGTCATGCGCGACATCAACTGATCCCTTCGCATGGCAGAGTCATCCACGCGAGACATTTCATCACGCATCCAGTTCATTCACGGGAGAGTGCTGTGATCTCGACGCATCGCTTGCTTCGCATCCTGCTCGTCGTTCTTTGCTTTCAGATGCTCGTCGGCTGCGCGCTGTTCGATCCGAATCGAACGCACAAGCGCCTGAATCCCGAGGCCGCGCTCCCCGGACTGATCGAGCGTTGGGAAGACGCGCGTGAAGCGGAAGTGGAGCGAGGCTCGCGCTTCGTGCGGTCCGAGAGCATTCGCTACGAGCTCGAAAAGCTCGCGTTCGAGAATCCGCGCCACGTGCCGACGCTGTTGGCTTGCGCAGTGATCGCGTTCGAGTCGGGCGACAAGCAGGCGTCGATCAACTTCCTCGACGACGTCTTCGACGTGGAGCCGGCGCATGCCGACGCCGCGATCTTACGCAGCCGCCTCGCGTTGTCCGAAGGGAACGCGCCGTACGCCCGCAAGCTGCTCGACGATCAAGTCAAGCTGCTCCCGGACCACGGTGAGCTTCGCGCGGCGCACGCCGGCGTGGCGTACCTTCAGGGAGACTACGAAGCGGCGCGCGCGTCGCTCGCGTCGGCCCGTCGCCTCGGAGCCGAAGAATGGCGGATCGCCTACAACCAGGGGCTCGTCGAAGAGGCTGCGGGGAACCGCAGTGAGGCGGCGCGGCAGTACGGAATCTGCCTCGAATTCAAGCCTGGCTTCGGTCCGGCGCAGTCTCGGCTCAACGGACTCGAGTAGGATTCCGGCTAGCTCGGCCTGGGGGAACGGGTCCGTCTGATGCTTCTGGTTCTGAGTATCGCAGTTCTGGCGTTGGCGCCGTTACTCGCGCGTTTCGCGAAGGCCCGCCCCGAGCTCCTTCCTGCGCTCGATGCGTTTATCGTCGTGTCGATCGGTGGGCTCGTTTTTCTCGAGATTCTGCCCGAGAGCGTGCGCGTGGCCGGTTTTCCGGCGCTCGTCGCGGCGCTCGTGGGACTCGTCGGGCCCGGGGTCGCCGAGCGCTACCTCCGACGCGCGGCGATTCGGGCGCACTTCGTCACGCTGATGCTGGCTCTCGTCGGCTTGATGCTCCACGCGAGTGTCGACGGCGCGGGACTTTCGACGTCGGCGGCCGCCGGCACGCCGAGCCTCGCGATCGCGATCGTGCTGCATCGTCTTCCGGTCGCGTTGGCGTTGTGGACGCTGGTTCGCCCCGCGTTCGGCGTCGCTGCCGGTTACGGTGTGCTCGGCTGCATCGGTGCGGCCACGCTCGTCGGTTACGGGCTCGGTAGCGATATCACGGCGACGCTCGGAAACGTCGCGGTGCGGACGTTCGAGGCCTTCGTCGCGGGGTCGCTGATCCACGTCATCTTCCACGCGCCGACTCTCGACAAGCGCGCCGGGCGCGAGTCGAGCGAGTCGCGAGGGCTCGAGGGCGTCGGTTCGGTCGTGGGGCTCGTGACGGTCGCCGTGCTGATGTTCGCGCACGCGGGCGGGCACGATCATGGCCATGCGCACGGCCACGCGCATTACCCGGGGATCTTCCCGGCGTTCTTCTCTCTGGCACTGGCGATTGCGCCGGCGTTGTACGTGGCGTACTTCATCGCCGCTCTCGTGCGCGCCATCGAGCCGCGGTCGATCGTTTCGATCCGGTCGTCCGGCAGCTTCGCCGATGCCCTGCAGGGCATCATCCTCGGTGTGCGCGCGCCGGTGTGTACCGAGTGCAATCTTCCGCTCGTGCAGAATTGTATCCGCCTCGGGATGCCGGCGTCCGCGGTGCTCGCGATCTTGATCGCGGCGCCCGGTCTGTCGCTCGATGCGCTTCTGGTCGCGGTGCCGCTGTTCGGCGCCGACTTCGCGATTCTCAAGGTCATGGGAACCGTCGTGGTCGCTCTCGCGGTCGGCGGGATTCTCGGGCGCGCCATCGCGCGCAAGAGTCATGACGAGTCGGCGACCATCGAGCTGCCCG
>JAUIME010000100.1 GCA_030433195.1 bacterium | reverse complement strand
CCGCTTGATCACCGATTCGCCGAGGTCGCCGACCTGGCCGAGCGCCGCGCCGGCGATGGCGAAGGCGGCGACGTGCCACGCCTGGAGGGCGTCGGGGAAGGGCAGCAGCGCCCACGCGAGGTAGGCGCCGCCCACCGAAGCGAGCAGCCCGCCGACCGCGCCTTCGCGGGTCTTCTTCGGCGACACGCGCGGCGCGAGCTTCGTGCGGCCGAACGCCCGGCCGGCGAAGTACGCGCCCGTGTCTCCCGCCCAGATGGTGAACATGGGGAAGAGCAACCACGCCGCCTGATGGGGGCCCGTGTCGAAGGGCGCGTCGGTCGCGCACGGGATGAGCAGCCCGCCGAAGAGCAGGGTCATCCACGCGAACCCGGCGAGCAGGTGCCCGATCCGCGCCGCGGCAGTGTCCATCGCGTCCGCGGCGACGCGCAGGTTGACGATGAGCGTCGCGACGACAGTGAACGCGGCCGTCGCGTAGGGTGTGTCCGCCCCCGCGAGAAGCTCGGCCAGCGTCGGGATCGTTTCGCTGAGCGTGTACGGCTCGTACACCTGCGCGATGCCGTGGCTGCTCGGAAGCAAGCCCGTGAACAACGACATGTGCGCCGAAACGGTCTCGGGCGCCGTCGAGTTCGCGTCCTCGAACAGGATCGCCGACTGCGCGAACGCGTCGAGATGCGGCGTCGTCTCGCCGTACTCCGTTTTGTAGCCGTAGCATCCGAGTCGATCGGCCCGCACGGTGTCGAGCGAGACCATGATGAGATTCGGCGGCCCCTCGGCGCGCGGCGCGACGAGCTGAGGATGCGCCCACATCGCGTCGTCAGCCGTCGAATCACCGAGCGGGAACGTCTCGAAGACGAACATGCCCGTCGCGCCCGCAAACGCCGAGAGATCGACACTCGCGTCGACCCAGTCGAAGTCGGCCGCGACGTGCTTGATGTCGAGGGTGCGACGGAACAGTTCGGTGCGTTCGTCGCCGCGCTCGAACGAAACCACGAATTCGACGCCGTCCCCGGCCTTCGTCGCGTTGGACGGATGCACACCGATTCCGAAGTCGAGCGACGATCCGGCGGGGATCTCGGGCTTCACTTCGATCGCATATCGGGAGGGCGCCGGCGCGTGCGCGACGCGGCGTGTCTCGCGCGCGATCGCGAGTCGCGTGATCTTCAGGGGCAGGTCGTCGGCGTCGCGGCTCGATCCGAGGTCGAGCTCGCGATACTTGATGCCTTCGATGTCGATCGGCACCCCGTGCCCGAACTCCGCGACCTTCTTGCGCGGGATCCCGAACTGAAGCCCCATCCGCGCGATGCGGCCGCGCCACGTCGGGGAGTTCTCGACCGGGACGATCGGGTCGTGCTTCTTCCCATCGAACGACTGCATGAAGGCGGCGTGATGCCACACCTCGGGCTGGTCCTCCGGCTGCCACAAGAGATGCACCGGGCCGCGGGCATCCTTGACTTGCAAGCCCAAGATCTGCACGTGTGTCACCGAAGCCGCATCGACGTCGCATTCCCAGACGAAGAGATTGTCGGGCTCGGCCTGGTACCGCAGGCCCTCCTCGACGGGCACGATCTTGATGGCCCTCGCGTGCGGCTCGCCCAGGATGCGTCGACGGCCCTCCTCCGAATCGAAGAAAACCTCGAGGACGTCGCGATCGACGGCGGCCGGCAGCTCGCTCGAAGCGCCCAGCTTCATGAGCGGCTCGAGCAGATCGAGCGTATCTCCCGTCATCGTGACGCTGACCGTCGCTTCGGGGACGTCGCTCTTGCTGCATCCGGGCGCGAGCAAGGCCGCGGCGAGGAAGATCCACATCCACCGACCGCCGAGCACGGCGAAGTGGGAGTCCGGTCGTGGCAAGTTCGCTGTAAGAGTCGTCACGGGCAGGCCTTTCGGCGGGAATCGAGGGGGCGATGAGGTCCGAGAAGTGAGCGTATCCCCGACAGCCCCGACTTTCAAGCCGAACCGCCCCTCTTCCGGACGTCGGATGTTCACAAAACTCGACATCGCGACACCTCGAACGCGGCAATTGTCGAATTCGGTGAACATCGGCCGAAGACGCCCGACGGCCCCCCGCACACGCTCGCAAATCCCTTCCCCAAACGCGCTCCACACTTAGCTTCGAGGCGCCGGGAGGGTTCGCGATGCGGAACGGATCTTGCTTCCCATCGGCCTCACGCACGGGCTCTCGATCCGCGAGCCCGATCTGACGGCTTGTGGAGACCCCTCATGCATACACGCTCTCGCCTCGCGACATTCGCCTTCCTCGCTCTTTCGCTCGCCGCCGCCCTGCTCGCTTGCACGTCGACCGTGCACGCCGAGACGCCGATGGCCGGCAGCGTTCTGATCTTCCCGCTCTACGACTCTTCGCCCGGCTCGGGCTCGATCATCTGCGTCACGAACACGCAGACGAGCAACCTGCGATGCCCCGGGAACGACGACAGCCTCGAAGGCGACGTGCGACTCCACTACTCCTACTACAACGGCGAAACGTGCCGTGAGTTCGACCGCTACGAATACCTGACGCCGGGCGACACGCTCTGCGTCATCGCCGACGAGCACAACCCGGAGGGTGACCGCGGGTTCCTCGTCGTGACCGCGAACAGCCCCGAAGGTGGCGGCCTCTGGCACTTCAACCACCTGATCGGCCAGGCGATCGTCGTCCAGTCGGACCTCAACTTCAGCTGGTCGTACACGCCGCTCTCGTTCCTCGCGCAGTCGGCGGCCGGCGACCTCTGCGACCGCAACGACCCGGACGCCCTGCTCGGCGACGGCGACGGCGCCCCCGACTTCGACGGCACCGAATACGACCTTTTCCCGCGCGAACTCGCGGTCCCGACCTTCTTCGAAGAAGGCGACCGCTTCGGCAACCAGCTCACGCTGATGTCGACCGCGGGCGATCGATACGAAAACGAGATCCGCTATCTCATCTACAACAACGTCGAAGACCCCTACTCGCGAAGCCAGACCTTCGTTTGCTGGTGGTCCGGTCCGCTGAGCGAGATCTCGGCCTCGGCCTCGAACCTGCGAGGCGACCCCGAAGAACTCGGCCGCAACACGCAGACCGGCTGGGTCTCGATCCGCGGCCGCGCGCTTCGCGACCAGGCCGGCAACCCCGTGACCGACGGCGGCGGTGACACCGTCATCCCGCCGATCCTCGGGGTCTTCATGCAACTCGTCAAGAACACCGACTACGCGATGGGCGACGCGCTCTACGGACGCGACGGCACCATCGACGGTCTGGAGATGCCCTTCGGTAACCGCGATTTCGACTGAGACCCGTTCTCGGGTCCGATCGAACGAACGCTCCTTTTCGTGATACCCGCTTTCCTACGGCCTCGGGCCGTAGTACCGTCCGTTGGCCCCGGCGACTGCGCTTGCGCAGCCGTCGGGGCTCTTTTCGTGTCCGGGGCCCTCGACAAAGGGCGCGATCAACTCGGAGGCCTCTCCCGGCCGATCGGAAGAGGAGGCTCTCGGCGGCGAAAAGCGGGATCCGGGTCGGGATTCGACCGTACGCTTGCGAGCTCGCGCCGGAAATCCTGGCGCCGTGACCCGCCGCCTCGAAACGCTACCGATCCACGGGACCATTCGAGTTTCGCGGCCGATACGAAGAACGAAGGGATACTCCATGCGTACGTCGATCCTCCGTCGAACCGCTCGAGCCTTGACCGTCGTCGCCGTCGCCGCCTTGGCCGCGCGAGCGGACGGTCCGGCGAAGTCCGCAGGCGTCCCGCTGCGACCCTCTCCTCCCGCGTACGACACATCCGTACCGACGCCCGAGGAGGTTCTCGGCCATCGCATCGGCGAACGCATGAGCTCGCACCGCGAGATGGAGACGTACCTCGCCGCGCTCGCGAAGGCGTCCGATCGAGTCGTGCTCGAGCCCTACGGCACGTCGTGGGAGGGTCGAACGCTCTGGACGGCGTTCGTCGGATCCGCCGCGACGCTCTCCCGTCTCGACACGATCCGTGAAGACGCCGTTCGGCTCGCCGATCCGCGATCGGTCACGCGCGCGGAAGCCGACGCCATCGAGGCCTCGTTGCCCGCGATCGTCTGGCTCGCGTACTGCGTGCATGGCAACGAAGCGTCCGGAACCGACGCGGCGCTCGCGCTCGCGTACGAACTCGCCGCCGCGATCGACGATCCGATCGTCGACGCGATCCGCAAGTCGTGCCTCGTCGTGATCGACCCCGTGCAGAACCCCGACGGGCGCGAGCACTTCGTCCAGAACAACCGCCGCCACCGCGGGCGCTTTCCCGACGCCGATCCGATGTCGGCCGAGCACGACGAACCGTGGCCGAGCGGTCGCGTCAACCACTACCTGTTCGACATGAACCGCGACTGGTTCTCGCTGACGCAGCCCGAAACACGCGCGCGCATCGACGTCTATCGCGAGTGGATGCCGCACGTGTTCGCCGACGTCCACGAGATGGGCGGCGACAGCAGCTACTACTTCCCGCCGCCGGCCGACCCGATCAATCCGCACATGCGATCGAGCGTCCTCGCGTGGACCGAGACCCTCGGACGTAACCACGCCCGCTGGTTCGATCGCCTCGGGTTCGAGTACTTCACGCGCGAGGTCTTCGACTCGTTCTTTCCCGGCTATGGTGAGAGCTGGCCGCTGTTCCAGGGCGCCGTCGGGATGACGTACGAAACGGCGTCCACGGGCGGCCTCCTGCGCGAGCGTCGCGACGACACCGTGCAGCACTACCGAGACGCCGTTCAACGACACTTCATCGCTTCGCTGTCGACGTGCGAAGCCGCGGCCCTCCACCGCGAGGCACTCGTGGGCGCGTTCCGTCGGCATCGCGAAGACGTGGTGCGCACGGGTGGCATGGAGGCGCCGCGCGAGTACCTGCTTCCCCCGAGCCCCGGCGCCGATCGAGTCGAGCGGCTCGTTTCGCTCCTGCTCGCACAGGGAATCGAGGTCGACCGCGCCGCCGAAGCCTTCACGCATCGACGCGTGCGCGGCATCCGTTCGGACGCCCTCGGCACCCGCGAGTTCCCCGCGGGAACGTGGCGCGTTTCTCTCGCGCAGCCATCGGGGCCGCTCGTTCGCACCCTCCTCGATCGCGAGACCGCGATGGACCCCGACTTTCTCGAGGAGCAGCGCGAGCGTCTCGCGAAGCTGCTCGATCATCAGATCTACGACGTGACGGCATGGTCGCTTCCACTGCTCTTCGACGTCGCGTGTTACCGCACCGAGACGCCGAGCGATGCATCGTTCGAGCGCGCGACCGAACCGCCCCGCGCGAAGGGACGCGTCCGGACACTCGCGAGTTCGACGGCCGATACGACAAGCGACACGGCATCCGATTCTGCATCCGACGCCGCCGTCGCGTATCTGTTGCCTTGGGATTCACCACGAGCCGCCCGCGCGCTCGCGCACCTCATGCGCGCAGGACTTCGCACGTCGTCGGCCGGAGATTCGTTCGTGATCGGAGGCCGCGAATTTCCGGCCGGAACGATCATCGTCCCCGTGATCGCGAACACCGGCACGTCGAACACCGAGACGCCCGATGTGCACGCGACGGTTCGGAGCGTCGCGAGCGAAACCGGGGCGGATTTCTTCGCGACCGATACGTCGTGGGTGGACGAGGGCGTGCATTTCGGCAGTGATCGCGTACGCCACCTGCGCGCGCCTCGAATCGCGCTGCTCTGGGGCGATCCGACGAGCGCGTACTCGGCCGGCGCGACGCGCTTCGTGCTCGAGCAACGCTACGACTATCCCGTGACCGCGCTCCCGGTCGATCAGCTCGGCCGCGCCGATCTGTCGCGCTATGACGTGCTCCTCGTCCCCGAGCCGGGCCGCGGCTCCTACGCGTCCGCGCTGTCGAAGAACGACGTCACACGGCTCGGCGACTGGGTCCGTAGCGGGGGTACGCTCGTCGCTCTCGGCTCGGCGGTCGCTTGGCTCACGAGTGAGGACGTCGGCCTGCTGCCGATCGTCGCCGAGACACGCGACACCGATAGCGCGCAGGACGGCGAAGCCGACGCCTTCGACTACGAAACCGCGATCCGTCCCGAAGTCGAATGGCCCGTCGCCATTCCGGGCGCCATCCTCGAGGTCTCGCTCGACACCGAGCACTGGCTCGCACACGGAACCGACGGCACGGTCTACGCCGTGGCCGACGCGCGGCGCATCTTCTCGCCGATCCGGATCGATCAGGGTCGCAACGTCGGGCGCTTCGCATCCCGCGACACGATCCTCGCGAGCGGAGTCGCGTGGGAGAAGACGCTCGATCAAGCGGCCGGCAAGCCGTACCTCGTCGCACGTCGCTCGGGACGCGGACACGTGATCGGGTTCGTCGAAGACCCGACGTTCCGCGCTTCGATCCCCGGGCTCGAGATCCTGCTGCTCAACGCCGTGCTGCGTGGACCGAGCTTTTGAGCGCGACGCTCACACGTCGAACGCGGCCGCGATACTCGGCGGTCGCCGTCACGCGATCGTGCCGGGATTCGAGCGTCACGGTGCCTCCCGCAAACGCGAACGACTCGCGATAGGCGTCGGGTGCGGTCAACGCCATCTCGACGCCCGCCTGCGCGATGTAGAGCGCCTGCGCGCTTTCGAGCTCGCCGACGACCGCGGCGCTCTCGCGCGCTCCGAGGTTCCACAGAAGCGACAAGACCACGCCCCCGATGACGACGATCGCCACCGCAGCGACCAAGGCGAATCCGCCTTCTTCCGGAGCTCGATCTCGCGCGTTCATCGCGTCGCCTCCGCATCGTCTTCGATGACGACGAAGCCGCTCTCGGCCGCAACATCGATCACGAGCCGATCTCCCGATTCGTGCTGCAACGGAATCGCTACGGCCGTCGCGACGGTTCCGGAAGAGGTGTAGTCGACGCGCCTATCGTCGGGCCAGGAAACCCCCGAAGCGCCGAGATCGACGACGAGAGGCGTCCCGAGTAGCGGATCGAGAACGGGTCGGCCGGTCGCGGATTCGACGATGCGATACGACGAGGACGCGGCGTCCAGTTCGAGCGCGGTCGCGACTCCGTACTGCATCGCGTGCTCCTGCGCAAAGCGCAGATCGGACGCGAGTCCGCGAGAGGCACGCCAGAGCGCCACCCGATCCGCACCGCTGAACAACGGCGCGGCCGCGACCGACAGCACACCGAGAAGTGTCACGACGACAACGGCCTCGACGAGCGTCATGCCGGATTCGAGATCGTACGTCGTCCGCTTCATCCCGCTCGCTCGTAGACGCGGACCACGAACCGACGGCGGTCCGCCTCGCGACGCACGCGCCAGCGAGCCGCATCGATGCGCGGGAATCGCGCGCAAGCCACACGGGGCTCGCGCACCGTCGACAGCAGCAGACGATCCGCAAGCGGGAGCGCGCATGGGTAGACCGACGCACTGCCCACGGTGTACACGCGATGGCCGAGCATCTCACCGAAGCGAATCGCCTGATCGAGCGAGCGCGCGATCTGAACGCCCGGGATCGAGCGCGCGGTCCGGCTCAGGACGATCGCGAAGCGGCTCGTGAGATCGCGGCCGTACGCTTCGAACGAATGCCGACCGAGGATCACGGTCTCGCCGCGAATCTGCTCGAGGAATCCCGCATACTCTTCGGGGACTTGCCAAGGACACCCTCGGCCATGGTCGAGAACGCCGTCGGAAGACGTGGCGGCGACGAGAATCATCGCGCCCCCCCTTCCGACGGCTCCGACATGGCCCGTCCGTTGGCCGTGGTGGATCCCGGGCCGCTATCGGCGTCGAGCACATCGTGGCCGACTGCGGCGGAATCCTCCTCCATCACGGGGATCATGTCCCCGAGCTTGACGTCGGGGGCGACGGCGTCGCCACCCGCACTTGTTTCGTGTTCGTGCTCCGCGTCGCGCGGCCAGAACGGATCCGCGGGCCACGAGAGCTCCGCGCGGTGCGAAGCCGGTCGTCGGCGATCCGCAACGAGCATCGAGTCGGCGTCCTCGACGAGAAGCGTACGCGGCTCGGCAGACCCGGCGAGCGCCGCGTCGACCGATCCCTCGTTCGGGATCGATCCGATACGCGCTGGCGCCACGGCCGCGGCACCCCGCGAAGGCGGTGGCGGTGTCGCTGCGTTCGGCGCGGGAAGGTCGACGCGCGGCGAAGCCTGCGCGGCAAGGTGTTCGTCTCGTTCGCGTTCTTTTCGCTTCGACCGATCCATGTGGAGCTTGACCTGTCCTGCGACGACGAGCAACGCCATGCACACGTAAAGGATCTTGCGAGACTTGGGAATCATGCGTCCTCCTCGGCCGGGTTGCGCCAGCTCGACCATCGGATCCTCAAGCGTGCCGTGAGTCGCCGGTCGTTCTCTCCGCGATCACGCGCGGCGCGCATCTCCATCCAGCGGACGTCGATCGCGGCTTCGCGTGATTCCAGCCATTCGACGAAACGACCGATCGCTTCGAAAGTCCCGACGACGTGCATCGAACGCTGTGCGACTGCGACGTCGGACGCACTCGCGTCCATGTCGCCCGCATCGGAAGTGCCCGCTTCCAGCACGGGCTCTTCCGGAGCGATCTCGACACGTGTCCAAGCACTGTCCGAAACGACGACGAGATCGAGGTCGATCGCCGCATCGCGAATCGCACGCGCGAGCCGATCGGGGGCTTCGATCGTCGTGATCCTCGCATCGAGCTCGCCGAGCCGCGCACGCAGGTCCTCGATCTCGGCCGAGACACCCCCGAGCTCCGAGAGCTTCGAACAGCCCGACGCGATGCGCGCCTCGATCGTCTGAATCCGCGTGGCGAGGTGCGCACGCTCGGTCGACGTGGGCTCGAGCAGGCCGAAGACGCCGACGGCCACGACCGCGCCACCGATCACGCACTCGAGAATCAGCGAGGTCCATCGTGACGCATCGATCATCGGATCACCTCCTCGACCGAGCCGCCATCCGCCAAGGGGTTCTCGGACGGAACGACACGCGCACGGATTTCGAAACTGCCTGCGGCCTTCGTCCCCGGCCAACCGCTTCGCGCCAACTCCGTCGAACGGAATCGCGGCGATCGATCGAGAGATTCGAGGAACACCGCGATGGCATCTTCGGCATCGGGTCCGTCGGCGCGGCCCTTCATTCGAACGCGAAGCGGGTCATCATCGAGCTCGAAGGCCACGTCGTCGAGCACGATAGTGCTCGGAACGCTCGCTGCGATCTCCCAGAGAGAGTCGGCGATCCGAACGGGGCTCGTACCGAGCCTCTCGAGTCGATCTTCCGCGACGCTCAACTCCTGGCGCAACGCATCGCGCACGGCCAGCAACTCGAGGGGTTCTTCGAGCGCGGCGAGATCGGCTTCGGTCTGCGACACGACGTGCCCCAGATCGCCACTCACGAATCGTATCGTGAGCGACAGGCCGACCACGAAGACCGCGGCCGCCGCGACGAGGAGCCGGAACGATCGGCGAAGCACGCCTTGAACGATCCGGGACGAATGCATCGGCGGAACGAGCGAGAATCGAGGCGCTTGTTGCATCGCGGCGCCGATCGCTACGGCATAGGTCGAAAGACACGCCCCGGGAACCCGGGACTCGAGCGCTTCGCGATCGGCGTGGATGCCGACGGTGGGATCGAACCAGCGCGTCTGCATCGACATGTACTTCTGAATGAACTCGGTGAAACCCTCGATCCGCGCGCCTTCTCCACAGACGAGAATCTCCTTCGGCGCTGCGCACATCGTCTCGACTTGGTAGTGCCGAATCCACTTCGAGATGTCCCGCACGAGTCGTTCGAGCTGGGGGCGCAGAAGGCCGTGGAAACGTTCGGCGGGGATATCCACGTCGCCGGGCCCCGGCAGATCCACGTCGGAATCGATCCGATACGATGCGAGCAGCCGCACGACGCGCTCGCGCGACAAGCGTACCGTCGCACCGCCGGGAAGCGTGATCGCCTCCGTAAGACTCGTCACGAGCTGATCGTAGCCGACCTTGATGACGTAGCGTTCTTCGAAGTGCCCCTTCCGGAAGACGTGAAGCACCGAGCATCGCACTCCCATCTGGAGCACGACAGTGGGTCGTTCGTTGCAGAGCGACCGATCGCGCCGGACGAGATTCTCGAGCGCCGCGAAATCGGGTTCGACTTGCGGATCGTAGACGCGGGCCTCCCGCAGTCCTTCGACGAGTCTCGTCGCGTCCGGCTCGGGTGCGCACACGCCCATGTATCGGTAGCGAGGCGTTCCGCCGACCGTGGTCAGGCCGCGCTCCTCATGTGCAAGCACTTGCGGTGTCTGTGCGATCTCGGGATGCGCGGCGCACATGGCGAGCCGAATCGCTTCCGGAAGCTCGCGCGCCTTCGTCGGATTGAGGACCAACGACTTCGCGTGGATCTGCTCCTCGCTGAGCACGCTCGTCACTTCGGCTTGTCGTAGATCGAGCGCCAACGACGCGTTCAGCAGCACGTCGCGCAGCCCCTCATCGAAGCGCACGTCCGTCGCGACGCAAATCTCGTCGAGCTGCACGACCTCGAACTGCCCGCCGGTCCAACGGCCACGCGCGATGCGCAGGCACCGCGGACCGAAAGCCAGTCCGACGGAACCACCCGATTTCGTCCCGAACGACACGGGACGAAGCCAACGCCGAGACCGCGACGCGCGCGTCTCTCGACGATCGAGATCCGTTTGCTCGTTCATCGGTTCCCCCTCAGTGCGAGGAGGAGCACCGGCCCCGACGACGTCGGCACCGTCACCTTCACGCGCTTGAAGTCACTGCTTCCCGGTGGCGCCTCGATCTCGAGGTCGTCCGGGCTCACGTTACAGACCTCGACACGCCGCTCGAGCCACGCACTCGCGCCGGCCGGAGCCGGTCCACCAAGCGGGACCCGATCGACCCAGCCGTCGAAGTCGTCGAGATCGTCGAAGGCCGTGCGATCGGCTTCTTCGGAGCCGAACGACCCCGGCGGGCCCTCGGGATCCTCGAACGCACACACGAGCACTTCCTCGATGAGAGAACGCGCCGCCTCGACGGCACGCGCGCGCTCTTCCACGGGGACGGTTCCCGTCGTTTCTTTCGCCATCACGGTGACGAGCGTCACGCCCGCAACCGCAACGATCACGAGCGAGATCACGAGCTCGACGAGCGTGAATCCGCGATACGCCTCGGACGGAGTCCGGCAACTCCTCATGGCACCTCCTCTTCGGT
>JAUIME010000879.1 GCA_030433195.1 bacterium | reverse complement strand
CTCGAGCTCCTCATCGGCGACGGCGATCACCTGCCCTAACGGCTCCCCTTGGGGCTGAAAGAGCAGCTTCTACGCTACGCTGTCGACCTCGACGACCAACGAGTTTGACCGACCAGATTGATTTCAGCAGGAGGGATTCGAGAGTGATCTCGAATCCCTCCTTTTTTTCGTCGGAACGAGGTCGAGCGCTGCAAGTCGCGCGAGCGGCGAACCGCTCGCGGACGCGGGGCGTGTCAGTTCTTGACCGACCCCTTGAAGTCGCCCTTCAGCGCGGCGACGAGTTGCTCGGGCTCGACGTGCGCATCCTTGCGCACTTTGACGACCGCGGTCTTCGTCGGATAGTCGACCGTGCACGACTCGACGCCTTCGACCGACGCGAGCTGTTCCTTCACCCTCGGCGGGCAAGCTTCGCCGCACACCATGCCGTCGACCTCGAGCGTGATCGACGTGAGCATCGCTTCGTCGACCGACTCGCTCTGCGCCGCCGCGCCGGAGTCGTTGCCATCGGTCGTATCGTCACCGCCTTCTTCCTTGCCGCCGCAGGCGACCAAGCCGACGAGGGCGACGAGGACGAGCCAAAGCTTCCATCGGGACATCATGGTTTCTCTCCTGGTCTGAGACGCTTCATTGCGCGAACCCGGACGAATCGGGGACAGGTAAGCCGCGACGATAGCAAGATCGCGGGCGGAACCGCAACGAATGGCGAGGGCGCCCGACCTCAGCGGCCGGCAGGAGCCGCGAGACGGTCGTAGATCGCCTTCACCGTCTGCACGGAAGATCGCGGATCGAAGCGCGACTCGGCGTCTTCACGCGCGCGCGAGCCCAGGTCCGCACGCATCGAAGGGTTGCTCGCGAGATCGAGAATCGCGTCCGCAAAGGCTTCGGGCGTCTCTTCGAGCACCCGACCCGTCACACCGTCACGCACGAGCTCGGAGAGCATCCCGCGCGGCGTCGTCAGAACGGGGAGCCCGCACGCCAGCGCTTCCCGCACGGCTCGCGCAGTCCCATCGGTTCCCGGCACGAGAAACAGCTTCACGTCGAGCGCATGAAGAAGCGCGACGTAATCGTCCCCCGACCGATAGCCCGGGAAGAAGACGGTTCGATCGAGCAGTCCGCGTCGCCGCGCGGGCTCGCGCGCCACCTCCTCCATCTTGCTCCCGCGGCCGATGATCAACAACCGAAACCGAGGCAAGCGCTCCGCGACGAGCGCGGCCGCATCGAGCAACAAGTCGAAGCGACGCTGGGGCTGCACTCGAGCGACGATTCCGGCGACGAATTCGTCGTTCGTGAAACCGAGACCGGGTCGCGCGTCGGCGAGCCGACGTGCCGGGTCGAATCGATCGAGTTCGATCGACGGCTCGACCGTGGCAACACGCGTCTCTTCGAGCCCCGAGGCAACGAGCGCTTCACCGACGCGTCGCGAGTACGGCAACACGACGCCCGCATGACGCCGCATCGCCGCGACGTCGCGCCGATCGAGGCGTCGCGGATCCGTGTCGTAGAACGAACGCACGATCGGAAGGTCGAGGTCTCCGCGGGCCCGGACCGCGATGCGAAAATCGTTGGGCAAGTGCGTATGGACGAGGTCGAACGCGTCGTCTGCAAGAATCGAGGCGAGGCGCGACGCATCCCGTCGATCCCGCAGTGGCGAACGGTGCTTTCCGAGCCCGAGATCGAGCACCGGCTCGATGCCGACATCCTCGCGCGCGCGGAGGTCGACGTGGTTGATCTCGCCGCCCTTCAAGTAGGCCGACGTACGCAAGACGACGTCGACTCCCACGTCGCGAAGACCCGCGGCGAGACGTACCGCCGGTTCGGCGGGACCGGTCCACTTGAAGTTGCTGAACAAATGCAGGACGCGCACGACCCCTCCCTCACGGGCCCGCCTGACGACCGATCGTCCATGCGGGCAGCGGGGAGTATACCGCGTCGCGGCGCAGCGCGAAAACCGTCACGCTCGCGAGCGGCTCAGGGCTCGCCGATGCGCAGTTGAGGAATCCGCTGAACGTCGAGATCGATACGGAATTCCGTCTCCCGCCGCGATCCCGGCTCGCCGCAGATCGTCTCCACGCACCGG
>JAUIME010000099.1 GCA_030433195.1 bacterium | reverse complement strand
GAGCGCGCCGCGCAGCGGATCGCCATTCAGGAATCGCAACTGAAGGCGCTCGAACAGCACGAATTGCCGCGCGAGACCCGTTCGATGGAGCTTTCGGTGGAACGCCAAGAAGCCGAGGTCGACAAGGCGGCACGCTCGGCGCGCACGGGCGAGTTGCAGAAGCGAATCGGGGTCCTGTCCGCGGAGTCGGAG
The DNA here is from genome assembly GCA_030433195.1 of bacterium. Lineage (GTDB taxonomy): Bacteria > Planctomycetota > JACOTG01 > JACOTG01 > JAUIME01 > JAUIME01. The sequence continues at coordinate 10,935 of JAUIME010000099.1, read as the reverse complement.
GTCGCCAAGCTCGAAGGACAGCTCCGCGATCTCGACGAGAAAGCGAGCGAAGGATGAGACGCGCGACGTACGTCGCCTGTCGGTTCGGGATCGCGTCGTTCGCGATCGGCGCACTCCTCTACGGTGCAGGCGTGGCACCCGCTGCTGCGCAGGAAGCCGCGGAGAAGCCGATGTCGAAAGAGACGCCCGCGGTAGTCGCGCTCGAGCTCGTCGACGCGGACGGGTTCGCGACCGAAGAGAGCGTCCGCGGCGCGATCGAGCGTGGGCTCGAATACCTTCTCACCGAACAGCTCGACAACGGATCGTGGGGTGGCGTCCGCAACGCCACGTTCACGAGCGGGTTCGCGAATCCCGCGACGTATCACTGTTGGACGGTCGGGACGACCGCGCTCGTGACGCTCGCGCTGCTCGATCTCGGTACCGACGAGCGCGCGAAGAAGGCCGCCGATCGCGGGCTCGATTTCCTGATCGCGAATGCCGACCTCAAGCGTCCCGCGGAGTGGGATCTCGACAACAACTGGGGGCTCGTCTACGGGTTGCGCACGCTCGCGCGTGCGATCCGCGACGAGCGCTACGCGGGCACCGACAAGGAAGCCGAGCTCCGCAAGGCCGCGATGACGATGCTCGACGGCTTGTATCGCTACCAGTCGCCGCGAGGGGGCTGGGGGTACTACGCGAACCCCAACGCGGGTTGGCGTCCCGATTGGGCGACCTCGTTCACGACGGCGGTCGGCGTGCTCGCGCTCGTCGAGGCGAAGGAAGCCGGGCTCGAGGTCCGCGAAAAAGTGCTCCACACGGCTGTCCGTGCAATCGAGCGCTGCCGCCAACCGAACGGCGCGTACCTCTACAGCGTCGACGCACTCCCGCGGCACCTCCGCATGGAATCGATCAACCAAGTGAAAGGCTCACTCGGACGGATCCAGGTGTGTAACCTCGCGCTCTTGCGCGCCGGCGTGGAGGTCAGCGCCGAAGACATGGAGAAGGGCGTCGAGCAGTTCTTCGAGCATCACAAGTTTCTCGACGTGGCGCGGAACAAGCCGATCCCGCACGAGGCGTACTACGCGAATGCGGCGTACTTCTACATGTTCGGTCACTACTACGCGGCGTCGACGATCGGCACGCTTCCCGAGGGAGTTCGTGCCCACTGGGCGAAGCGACTGCGCAACGAGCTCATCAAGACGCAGCAAGACGACGGCGCGATGTGGGACTTCTGGATCGCCAACACCACCAAGGCCTACGGTACGGCGTTCGGTGTCATGGCGCTTGCGCAGACCCTGCCGTAGCGCGCGAGCCGGGACTTCGCTCCGCCGACGCGGCGTGGCGAAGTCCGAACGGCTCCGGTAGAATCGATGCAGCGGCCCCGGCCGGCAGGTGCGAACCTTCGGCCGGGGCGTTCCTGTCCACGCGTCGTGCTCGATCGACGCGTTCTCCGCTGCCGTCGAGGTGTTCTTTGAACACGACTTCACACACCACGACTCGCGCGCTGCCGCGAGCGCTCGCCCGGGGATTCGTCTTCCTTCTGTGCCATGCTTGGATCGGTGCATGGGCGTGTGATGCGCGGGCTGTCGAGCTGCGCGTCCCGGAGGACTATTCGACGATTCAGGCGGCGGTCGACGCGGCGAGCGGTGGGGATCTCGTCGACGTCGCGCCGGGCTTCTACTTCGAAGAAGTCGACTTTCTCGGCAAGGCGATCCACGTCCGCGCGCGGGGCGCCAATACCGTGATCGCGGGCGAGCAAGCGCATCCGTGCGTGACGTTCCAAAGCGGCGAAGGGCCCGACTCGATCCTCGAGGGGTTCATGCTCACGGGAGGGCGTGGCCGTGTGATCGTCGGTTCGACGTTCGGAGGCGCGATCTTCTGCACGGGTTCGTCCCCGACGATCGTGGGGAATCACTTCATGGGCAATCTCGCGGACTACGGCGGTAGCATCGGGTGCCTCGCGATCTCGTCGCCGACGATTCGCGACAACGTCTTCGAAGGGGATCGCGCGAACCTCGACGGCGGTGCGGTCTACATCGAGAGCGACTCGAACGCTCTCGTCGATTCGAACGAGATTCGTGGATGCAGCGCGGCGCGCTATGGTGCGGCGATCGCGATCATCGACGCGGGCGAACCGGTGGTCGTCGACAACACCATCGAGGGAAACACGCTGTCGGGATTTTCAGGGGCCGGCGGAACGATCGCCGTCGTCCGCAGCAACCCGCGGATCCGCTCGAATGACATCGCCGGGAACCACTCGATGGCGCATTCGGCAGGCGTGTATCTGAGTCAGTCGTTCGCGGTGATCGAGGACAATGTCTTCGAGGACAACGAGACGGCTTGGCTCGGGGGTGCCATTGCGTGCTTCGGCGACTCGACCCCGACGATCTCGTCGAACACCATGCAACGGAACACGGCCGACGATGGAGGTGCGATCGCCTGCGATACGGGGTCGACGCCTCTCGTGATCGCCAATCGAATGCTCGCGAACGAGACCACGGGGCGCGAGTCACTCGGAGGCGGGGCGGTATTCGTGACGGGGGGAGCCGAGCCGACACTCGAACACAATGAGATCCGCGGCAACCGAACCCCCGATTCGGGCGGCGCGATCGCGATCGAGAACGCGGTCGTGAACCTGCGTGACAACCGAATCGAAGAGAACGAGAGCGAGTTGTTCGGCGGCGCGATCTTCTCGCGAGCCTCGATCGTGCGGGTGCGACGCGGAACGCTGAACGACAACCGGGCGCGCAGCGGTGGAGCGCTCGCGCTCGTCGATTCCGAGTTGCTCATCGAAAGCACGATGGTCACGCGCAACGAAGTCGACTTCGCGGGAGGCGGCTTGCTCCTCGATCGCTCGTCCGCGGTGCTCGCGAGCGTCACGTTCGCGAACAACGTTGCGGGGACGAGTGGGGGTGCCATCCAGACCAACGGCACGAGCCCGCGACGAGAGCTCGGCAATTCGATTCTGTGGGGGAATCAGGCCCCGCAGGGCGCACAGATCTTCGAGGCCGCGCCGGGGCTCGAGGTCACGTGGTGCGACGTCGAAGGCGGATGGCCGGGGGACGGTAACCTCGATGTCGATCCGCTCTTCGCGCAGCCCGCGGCGGGCGATTTCCGCTTGCGGCTCGAGTCGCCACTGATCGACGCCGGCGACCCCGATGTCGTGCAGCTCGGCTCGTTCGACTTCGAAGGGGACAGCCGGACGATCGATGCGAACGGCGATGCCGACGTACGAATCGACGTCGGCGCAGACGAGTCGAATCCGCTCGTCGCCGCCCGATTCGGAAGTGTCGATGCGGTGAGCGGCTCGCTCGCGAACGTCCTGTTCGTGAACGGGAGCGCGGGCGACGCGTCACGCGAAGTCGTGGTGGCGGTCCGTGAGTCGCTCACGATCACGACGATGCCTTCGCCGGCGGGACCCGAGCCGGGCCACTTCGTCGTCTATGGATACGCGTTGCTGCCCGATGCGGGGACGATCACTCCGCAGCCGTTCGGGCTCGGGATCGCGACGTTCCCCACGCCGCTCAATCGCAACGAGCCCGTGCAGTTCGCGAAGGTGTGGAACAACCTCGGCTTCGAGGTGCGGCTCGGCGAAGCGGACTTCCCCTCGACGCCGGCGCCGTCGACGCTCGTCGAGCTTCCGAACGGCATCGGATTCGCCGTCGACGTGACGTTCCAGGGATTCATCGAAGATGCGGGTTCGACGGCCGACGGTCCCGTGAGTCTCACGAACGCGGTGATCGTTCGTGTCGTCGACTGAATCGTACGCGGTGTCGCGCGCTGCGCCGTCTCCCGTGACGCGCGACCGCGATGGCGCGCCGCTACCGCTAACGGCTGCGCGCGTACGCGACCTCTTCGAGCATGAGGCGGAGCTTGTAGCGCGGATACCATCGCCCGCCGATGAGAAGGCCTTGGGGCTCGCGTAACGCATCGAGGTCTTCGAGTGGATTGCCGTCGACGAGCAGGAGGTCGACGGCCGACCCGACGTACAGCGTGCCGGCGCGTGCGCGGCCGTCGAAGAAGGCATCGGCGTTCACGGTGGCGGCTTCGAGCACGTCGAAATTCGAGAGGCCCGCGTCGCGAAGGTAGCCCAGTTCTTCGTGCAGAGCGAAGCCGTGCACGAGAAGCGGGTTCGGGCTGTCACTCCCGGCGAGGATCTTGCCGCCGGCGCGGTGGATCGCGAGCACGAGCCGCTTGCGTACGTCGTAGAGCTTGCGGACGTAGTCGTGCTGCGACTTCGAGAGATTCGTGCCGCCGTGCTTGCGCCACCACCGCAGCGTCGCGTCCATCATGTGCCGCATGCGCGGATGCTCGAGCTTGGGCGAGGCCTCGTCCGCGGTCATCCAGTTCTGCTCGACGACGAACGTCGGACACGTCCAGACGTTGGCGCGCGCGGTCTGCTCGGCGATCGCGGCGAGCTTCTCGTCGTCGATGTGGTCGATCGCGAACAACCGGGTATCGGTGTCGGACTTGCCGGCGAACGGCGAGCCCTCGCGCTGGATCGCTTCGACGTATCCGTCGAGGTGCTCGATCGAGAGCTGACCGGATCGCAATACGCGATCGAGGGGAACGTCGTAGGGAACGTGCCCGACGACCGGGAGACCGTACTTTCGCGCCGCGCGTACGACCGCGACGTAGGCGTGCGACGAGAGTCCGACGTAGACCTTGACGAACTCGTAGCCCGCTTCGCGTTGGGCGCGTACGAGAGCGTCGGCATCCTTCGGGTCCGTGAGGCGTTCCGCTTGGGCCCACACCGGACGCTCGCCGTCGATCATCGGTCCGGCGACACGCAACTCGGGACCGAGGAGCTCACCGGCACGGATGCGGTCGCGCATGCGAAGGATCGCACGGGTCCCGCCCATCACCCGCAGACGCGTGATGCCGTTGGCGAGGTACAGCGGCAGATCGTCTTCGTTGTGGATATGGACGTGCATGTCGGTGAGGGCCGGCATCAACACCTTGCCCTTCGCCTGCACGTGATGCACGTCGGACGGAACCCGCACCGAGGCGGCCGGACCGATCAGACGGATCTTGCCGTCGCGCACGATCACCGTCTGATTCTCGAGGAGCGTGGCGTCGGCCATCGTGATGACGTCGACGCCGATGAACGCCACGGGCAGGATCCGCTGGTTCTCGATGTTCTCGGGGGCGATGTGGGGAATGCGCGCCGAGACCGGCACGCTCGCGATCACGAGCGCCGGCACCAAGAGCAAGCGGCTGAAGACTCGAAAACTCAGGCGTCGCTGCATACAGTCCTCGACCCGATGACCTCGCCTTTCCCGGGGCGGTCGTGACGCTTGGCCGATTGTATCAGAAGCTCGCGGCGCTTTCGCCGGCGTGATACACCGAGCGAGCCGCCCGTGAACGACCGCTTACGGGCAATTCGAGCTCGAAGTCCTGGAGGATTCATGGTCGCAAGGATCGCGCTGTTCGTGGGTTTGCTGGTCGCCCTTGCGGGTGTCGGGTTTCTCGTCTTCCGGGCCGGCTCGCCCGAGACGCTCGACGTGCGGCGTGACGAGGGTGGCTCGCGATCGGAGCGATCCTCGGACCGGGGTGCGACGGGCGGTGACGACGATCGGCGCGCCCGAGAGCTACCGCATAGCGGGGAGCGTGTTTCGAACAACGACGGATCGGACGATCCGAGCCGCGCGAGCGAGAGCGTCGAGACTCGCGAGGAGGTGTTCGTCGGAGTTCGTGTTCGCGTGGTCGACGCCCGCGGCGCGGCGGTCTCGGGTGCGCCGATCGAGATCCGCGCGCCGCATGCCGACAACCCCGATTTCGAAGTCCTTCTCGGCGGCCCTGCGACAACCGACGATCGCGGTGAAGCCGAGATTCGATACGCCGATCCGAACACGGCGCTGCAAATGATGCAGACATCAGCCGACGGGCTGCAGGTGGTCTGCGCGCTGCCGATCGACAACCCGCCGGGAGGTTCGCTGCGGCAACCGCAAGCCCCCGGTGAATACCTCCGACTCGAGGTCCCCGACGAGGGACTCGCATGGCTCGAGCCCGTCCGTGTCCGCGTCGATCGTTTCGACGGCAACCCGGCGCCGGGCGTCGACGTCGTGCTCGGAATGCGTCGTGCGAACGAACCGGGCCGTCGTGCCGACGCGGGCCGAGCGCGCACCGGCGACGACGGGATCGCCGAGCTTCCGCGGCAAGGCCAGCGCGAGCGGCTCGTCGCCGGCGATCGGTTGCAGTCGCAGCTCGAGTTCGAGATCTCGGTCGATGCACCGCTGATCGATCCTCCGACCGCGCCGGTGCCCGCGCCGGATCCACGGCTCGTCGGCACCGAACGCACCGGGCACGACGTTCGACTCGTGCTCCCCGCAACGGGTGCCGTGGTCGCATCGGTCTACGACGCGGCCGGGGACGTCGTCGAGGACGCGATCGTACGCGTGACGTACATGCCGATGGAGTCGACGACCGCGTTGGAGCGTCCGGTCGCGTGGGGGAGAGACGCCGAGCTCGTCGATGACAAGTGGCATCTCGGGCCGATCGGAACCGGCCTGCGTCTCGAGGTACGGGCTTGGTATCCCGACGGGCGTGCTCCGATGGTGACGTCGAACGTCGCGGGGCCGGCGTTCGACGGCGAGGACGTGACGGTGACGTTGCGCTTCGACGAGGAGTTCCCGTTCGTCACCGGGCGCGCCGAGTTCCCGGGTGCTACCGAACCGATCCGTTATCTCGACGCGCGCGTCACCGACGCGCGGGCACCCGATGACGCGGATCGGCGAAAGCCCTTCCGCGCGAACTTCGGCGTCGAGGTGGCGAGTGACGGGGCATTTCGATTTCGTCTTCGCGGCGACGTCGACGTGGATCGCCCGCGTGTGCTCGAACTCACCGATCGCGCGCGGAGTCGGATCGGCCGCGTTTCGCTGCCGGCGCTCGCTGCCGGTTCGACCGCGGACGTCGGCACCGTCACGATCCGCGAGCTGCCGTTGCTCGTCGCGGGTCGCGTCGTCGACGAGGCCGGGCGGGTGGTTCCCAATGCCGTCGTGCGAGCGAGTGAGCCGGTCGAGGGGTCGGACGGGCGCTTCCGGGAAATGAACCTCGCGACGAGCTCGGCCGGGCGCGACGGGCTCTTCGAGATCCGCGCCGTCGATCCTCCACGACGCGTACGCCTGCTCGCGAGCGATCGGGCTTCACGCACGGGGCGCGTCGAGGTCGATGCCGGGCGCACCGACGTCGAGATCATCGTACGCAACGAGAGCGAACGCGGGGGTGTCGTCGCAGGCCGCGTGCTCCTCGACGATTCGATCTCGCTCGATCACGTCGAAGTGATGCTCGAGGGATCGGACGGAAGCTACGCGGTACGCGGGATCGCCGAGACCGGTGGCGGCTTCGAGTTTCGGGGTGTCTCGCCCGGGCGCGTCGACCTCGAGGTGCGCACGCGACCCGCGAAGCTGCCGATCGAGCGGATCGAGGACATCGTCGTAACGGAAGGGGAGGCGAGTCGTGACGACCGTGTCGAGTGGATCGATCTTCGCGGGCGGATGCGCTACCTGCGTGTCCGTCTGATCGACGAGAGCGGGATGCCGTTCGCGCGTGAACGGATCATCGTGACGCAGGTCGGCGCGACGCGCGGCGGATCGGTCGTGACCGACGAAGAGGGACACCTCGCCGCGTTGCTCGAGGCCGATGCGACTCGTGTGCGGCTTTCGAGTCGTACGATTCGATCCACCGAGATCGACTTCGCGGACGACGATCGCAGCGTAGTGCTCGATCGTCGCTGACGTCGAGTGTCGAGACGACGGGCGTGCCTCAGTTCGCTCGCGCGGGAGCGAACTCGTCGACGCGCGTGATCGCGAGGTGCAGATCGTCGATCGAGTTGATCAGCGATTGGAGTTTCTCGAGCGACAGCGGCTTCTGCAGATAGCAGCACGCCGAGAGATCGTACGCGCGGATGATGTCGTTCTCCATGTCCGACGACGACAGGATCGCGACCGGAACGGTTCGCAGGTCGAAGCGACGGCGCATCATCGCGAGGATCTCGAATCCCGACACCTTCGGTAGGTTGAGGTCGAGCAGCACGAGATCCGGCTTCGGGTTCCCGAGTCCCCTTCCGCGCACTTCGCTCAAGTACGCGAGAGCTTTCTCGCCGTCGTCGATGACGGTCATCGGATTGAGGATCTTTGCCTGGTGGAACTCTTCGCGCAGGAGGCGCGCGTCACCGGGATTGTCTTCGATGAGGAGGATACTGGCGGGCTGGAACATGGGCGTCCTCGAGGCGGGAGGAGGGGAGTGGGACGGCGCGAGTCGGGGGGTGACTCGGTGACTCGGTGGGGGTTGCAGAGAAGGGTACCCCGAGTCCCGCGGAGAGTCAAAAAACGAACCGCGGAATCACGACTCAAGGAATCTCGAAAGGGTGACCGATGAGGGGCGAGGGCGGTCGGGCTGGCCAAGTGGGGAAGCTCCTCTTTGAATGGAGGAGCTCTTGGGAGGCTCCGACATGGGTACGATGACAGCGGTTGATGCAAGGCTTCGGGTTCTGGTCCTCGAAGACAGCGAGGCGGATCTCGCGATCATCAAACGAGAGCTCCGCTTCCTCGAGGAGGCGGAGGTGAAGCGAGCGAGGACCCTCGGTGAGGCGTTACAGTCGATCGAGGGACGCGACTACGATCTCTGCATCCTCGATCTGAACGTCCCGGACAGCCGCGGGATCGATACGTTCCGTCGGATCTTTGGCGAGGCGGTCGACGTTCCGGTCGTCGTCCTCACCGGCCTCGACGATGTCGCTCTCGGCACGCAGGCCGTGCGCGAGGGGGCCCAAGACTTCGTCATCAAAGGCGAAAGCGTCCCCGGACGGCTCGGCACCACCGTCCGCTTCGCCGTCGAGAGGCAGCGCCTCGTCAACGAGCTCCGTGCGAAGACGGAGGAGCTCGAGCGATCCAACGAAGATCTCGAGAACTTCGCGTACGTCGCGTCGCATGACCTCCAAGAACCGCTTCGCATGGTTTCCGGCTATTGCGGTCTGATCAAGCGGCGCTACGCGGGAAGGCTCGACTCCGACGCCGACGAGTTCATCGAGTTTGCAGTCGACGGCGCGAACCGCATGTCGAGAATGATCCGCGAGCTGCTCAACTTCTCGCGGGCCGGGAGCCGCGAAACGGTATTCCAGGATTGTCCTGTCGCGAGCGCACTCGACATCGCGTTCGCGAACCTCGACACGAGCCTGTCGGGCGCGGGAGCGGTCGTGACGTCGGGAGAGCTCCCGCAGGTCTACGCGAACCAAGGGCAGCTCGTGCAGGTGTTCCAGAACCTCATCGGTAACGCGCTGAAGTTCCGGGGCAGCGAAGCGCCTCGCATTCACGTCGATGCCGCACGATGCGACTCGGAAGGTGCCGATCTCTGGGAAATCTCGGTGACCGACAACGGCGTGGGAGTCGACCCGGCGTACTCCGAGCGCGTCTTCGAGATGTTCCACCTGCTCGATCGGAAGACGGAGGGGTGCGGAATCGGGCTGTCGATCTGCCGCAAGATCGTGAAGCGGCATGGAGGCAGAATCTGGCTCGAGCCGGCCGACGGCGGCGGGTCCGTCTTTCGGTTCACACTTCCGCCGGCTCGTGTCGACGCGACGGGCGACAAGGATCTCGCGGCTACCGTTTGAGGTGCCCCGTCGACGCGACCGAGATGCAAAGCTCCGCGACCGAAGCGATGGCCGTGAAGAGCTTCTCGCGGTCGAGCGGCTTCGGCAGGACACATCGAGCGCCCGAGTCGACGCACCGACGCGCGACCTCCGGCGAGTAGTCGGAGGTGAGGATGACGACGGGGATTCCGACGAACTCGGGAGACGTCGAGAGATCCTCGAGGAGCTCCGCACCGTTGCGGTCCGGGAGGTGCAAGTCGAGGAACATGATGTCGGGCTGTTCCATGTTCTCGTAAACGCCCTGCCCGCGTAGATACGTCAATGCCGTTTCGACGTTCTCGACGATCTCGAGCGTGTTCACGACTTTGAGGTCTTCGAGCTCTTCGAAGAACAGGCGCGCGTCACCGGGATTGTCTTCGACGAGAAGGATTCGCACCGGGTTGAGCATGGCTTTCGTTCCTTCAGGGAAGTGCGGGGTGGGCGACCGTCCGTTTCGAGGGCGACGATCGATAGAAGGAGAGCGTACCGCGGGGCGCTGAAGTCTATCCCGGAATCGAACGCCGGCAAGCGGAAAGTTCGGTGATCGACGATGCCGCCCGCGACCCGGGCCGCGCCCGCGACCCGTCCGCGCGCTGTGCCGACGGTTTCTCACCAAACAGCTGAAATGCCCCAGAAGGCCTGCAATCCGGTCAAGGGTGGCGTTTTTGTTTGTTTCCGCATGCGCCGCACGAGTCCGTGCGTATACTCGATTCCGGCCAGGTGAAGCAAACAGCAGCTTCCTCCGCGACGACGCACCTTCCTCACCGAAACAGACTCCCTTCCTCGCGCTCGGTTCACGTGAGCCGAGCGGTATTCGCGAGACTCTTCTTCTTCGACACCGAAGCCTCGGGCGTCATGGCGCTCGAGGCTTCGCGCGTTCGTGTCGCAGTTCCGCACGACGCGTCTCGCCTCCTCTTCCTCGAAGCGTGCTCTCGAGTGACGTGACTCCTTGCGCGTGTCGGGCGGCTCGTTCGCGAGCTGTAACCCGACGAGCGTGCAGCCGTCTTCATGCCGGTGTCTGGCGGCGCGTCGGATCGCGCTGCACGGATCGTCACCGCGCATTCGTCCGGACGGCGCTCCGTTTCACGACACCATGATCTGAGGCGAGGTCCGTGGAGGAGTTACTCATGATGCGTCATCTGGCACAGCACTCTCGTATCGTTTGGTGGATCGTGATCGGTATCGGGGTGTTCGCGGCGAGGACCGAAGCGGTCGCGTCATCCGCATCGGAAGGAAACATCTGGTTCCAGAGCTTCCGGCTTTGGGATCCGCAGACCCGTATGTGGGACGAGGCGCGCGGGCGAGCGGCGATCACGCTGGTGCGCGAC
>JAUIME010000878.1 GCA_030433195.1 bacterium | reverse complement strand
GTCGAGCTGTCCCGTGATCTGCGCTTCCTCGAGAAAGCGCGTGAGGAGGCGCGGCTCGATGTCCGACGGGTCGCGCGGAGTTTCGGCAGGCTTCGTTGTGTTCTTTCGATCGAGGACGACCTTCATCGCGAGTTCACGTCGCAGGTCTTCGTCGAACACCTCGAGGATCTCGCCCATGCCTCCGCGGGCGAGAGGCCTCAGGAGCTTGTATCGAGACGCGACGGGGCGGTGCGCGGAGAGACGGTCGAGCACGAGGCGAGACGACCCCGAGCCTCCCGACGACGGCTCGCGCTTCGGGGCCTCGTCGCGTGGCGTTGCGCACTTCGCGATCTCGGCTTCGCGCTTCGAAGAGGCTTCTCGTTCGCGCTCGGAATCCTCGCGGCGCTTGGCGAGGAAGGACTCGCCGAGCGAGAGCTCGGGGTAGACGTCGGTGCCGAAGCGCGCCTGCAGCCGGTCGGCCAACGATTCGCCGGTCCGATGCGGACTGCCCGCCTCGTCGTTCGGCTCCTCTCGGTCCGCATCCCGCGACGTCATGCGGTTCAGGCTCCCGGTTCGCGGTCGTCCGTGTCGGCCGCGCGATTCGTGATCGCGATTTCGAGTTGTCGCATCCGCTTGGAGAGCGCGAGCTGGCCCACGCACACGAAGAAGATCGTCATCGGTGTGAAACAGATGAACGCCGTCAGCCCCGCGTCGGGAGAGCCGAGCAGGAACACGGGGGCGATCGTGACGACGCTCAGGAACGCCGCAAAGCCGAAAGGTAGCCAGATCATGCGCTCGAGGCGGCGGACCTCGTCGTCGGTCGTGCTTCGTAGCGTGTCGGCTTTCGTGGTCGTCATTGCGGCGATCGTAGTCCGTCGGTCGCCGAAAGTCCATCGAGGACCGGAGGGCGGGCAAGGAGCGCCGACAGCGCCATGAGCGTCCCGAGAGACGGCCGTACGCGCCTTCTTGATGACGAAGGTTTTCGTCATTGGCGTCTCGCGTCCGCCGAGCGGGGGGGGCGCCAGTCGGCTAGGGGATTCCCTGAAAGTGCCGGACTGGGTATGATCGGGGGAGTCGGGGCGCAGAGGCAGATATCGGCGGTCCCTGTCTCGCACGGCCTTTCGCCGAGTGCGCAACGACTTCTTCCCGATGGGTTTCCATCCTTTTCTCAAACGAGGAGTTCACATCATGCGAGTCCGCTTTATCGTTCCGGTCGCCATCCTGGCAGCGACCCTTGCCGGGAGTGCCTTCGCGACGCCGGACGGGTTCTTCGAAGGATCCGGACGCCAAGGGTTCAGCTGCGCGAGCTGCCACAACGGCGCGACCGGCTCGGCGATCATGTACGACATCGTCCCGCTCGACGGCGGGAACCCCGGCATCGAGTCGGGCTACGTCCCGGGTGCGACGTACCAGGTCGACGTGACCGTCACGGGCGGCCCCGGTGTCCTCTACGGTTTCGCGTGGGACGCGGACGGCGGCGTCGGAACGCTCACCGACCCGGTCAACACGCAGATCAACCCGAACAGCAACGACTTCCCGGCGAACTTCACGCACACCGTCACCGGGAACATGCAGAACTCGTGGAGCTTCGAGTGGACGGCCCCGACGGACGGCCTCCCGGTCACGTTTTGGGCCACGGGGAACTCGGTCGACGGGATGAGCAACCTCGACGGCGATGCGCCGACGTCGACCGTCACGTTCACGGCCGATCCGATCCTCGCGGCCGAAGAGTCGTGCCGTATCGGAAACGTCAACGAAAACGGTGGGGCGATCACCGACGTGCTGTTCTTGAACGGCTCGGCGGGAACCGGCATCGATCGAGCGATCACGCTCAGCGAGAACGATCCGTTCCTGTTGTCGATGACCGAGCCGCCGGCTCTCGTCGGCAACACCGCGAAGTTCGTGCTCTACATCCACGTCCAGCCGCCGAACGCGGGTTCGGTCCGCTCGCTTCCGATGGGGCTCGGTGACTTCGACGAGCGCGAGGCCTGGATGGCCGGCCTCGCGACCCTCGGCGCGGACGATGAGTATCGCGGACGCGTTCGAGTCCCCCTGGCGCTGGATGGATTCGTGCTGCAGATCGAAGCGGCGATCCTCGA
>JAUIME010000098.1 GCA_030433195.1 bacterium | reverse complement strand
CGCAGCGACCGCCGGGAACGGCGCCTGCTCGAGAACAAAGTCCTGCGTCGGAACGGCTGCGACGGTGGCCAGATCGGCTCGAGACCGTCGCCGAGGCCCTCCACGCCCACGCCTCCGCCGGCTCCCCCGCGTCCCGTGCCGCGTGCGGGCGGCGGGCGAGGCTGAGCGCAAGTCGTTTTCGCGGCGTGAGTTGAGCCGGATCGAGGAGTTTGTGACGCGTCGACGGTTGGCGGCGCGCACACCTTTGCGTTGCGAACGGACGGTGCAGGTTCTGGCGTGTCGGTACACGGGCCTGCAACCTTGCAACCTACAGGCGATTATGCGACGCTCGGGACGGAAAGTCGTCACCGCGCTCGCGGAGCCGAAGAAGGTGTGCCATGACCGATTCCGACTCCCCGACCGTATCGGCCGTCCCCCCCTCGGGTGACGACTTCGAGCCGTATTCGATCGGCCCGTACAAACTCCTCGAACGTATCGGCGAAGGCGGTATGGGCGAGGTCTTCCTCGCCGAGCAAGAAGAGCCGGTACGCCGCCGCGTCGCGCTCAAGCTCATCAAGCCGGGGATGGACACGCGCGAAGTCATCGCGCGGTTCGAGGCCGAGCGTCAAGCGCTCGCGCTCATGAACCACTCCAACATCGCGCGCGTGTACGACGCGGGCACGACCGATCGCGGTCGTCCGTACTTCGTCATGGAGTACATCCCCGGACTGGCCGTCGACGACTACTGCGACCAAGAGCGACTGTCGACCGTCGAGCGTCTCGATCTGTTCAAGCAGATCTGCGCCGGCGTGCAGCACGCGCACCAGAAGGGCGTGCTGCATCGCGACATCAAGCCGTCGAACATCATCGTCACGTCGCGCGACGGAACACCGGTTCCGAAGATCATCGACTTCGGCGTCGCCAAGGCGCTCGATCATCGACTGACCGAGAAGACGCTGTTCACCAAGCAGGGTCAACTCATCGGAACGCCCGCGTACATGAGTCCCGAGCAGGCCGAGTTCCGCGGACTCGAGGTCGACACGCGATCCGACGTGTACTCGCTCGGTGTGCTGCTGTACGAGCTGCTCGTCGGCGAGCCGCCGTTCGATCTCGGCGAGGTCAAGCGCGCCGCGCTCGACGAAGTCGTGCGCAAGATCAAGGAGACCGAACCGCACAAGCCGAGCACGAAGCTCAGCACACATCGCGGGGACAGCCGCGTCGTCGCTACCAATCGACGCACGAACCCGAGCACGCTCATCCGCCTGATCCGCGGCGATCTCGATTGGATCACGATGAAGGCGATGGAGAAGGAGATCGGGCGGCGCTACGCGTCGGTCTCCGAGCTCGCCTCCGACGTCGATCGCTTCCTGGCCGACGAGCCCGTGACCGCGGGGCCGCCGACGCGCGTCTATCGCATGCGCAAGTTCGTGCGCAAGCATCGCGGCGCCGTGGCGGCATCGAGCGCGATCGCCGTCGCCGTCGTCGCCGGGTTGATCGTGAGTCTCACGCTCTACTTCCAGCTCGCACGCGAACAGCGCGCGTTGGTCGCGAGCCTCGACGCGCTCGGGCTCAACCTCGAGCGGCTGCGCCCCGATGCCGACAACACCGACATTCTCGATCAACAAGCCGCGATGATCGACCGGACGTTCGCGGGTCGCGGCCGCACGGAGTTCGAGCTCCGTTCGGCGCTCGGCTTCGCGTACGCGCAAGAGAGCGAGATCCCGAGCGCGATCGAACAATGGGAGCTCGCGATTTCGGCCGGTGAAGAGAGCTTCGGCAACGACGAGTCGCCGCTGCCTCAACTGCGCCGCAATCTCGAGGATCTGCGAAGCCATGTCGCGACGCGCGAGGGGGCGAAAGCCGCGTCCGCCGCGCTCGAAGCCGCCGACCCCGAGACGGTGCCGCCTTCGTTGCGGGCCACGAGTCTCGCGAATCGCGCGACACACGCGTTCGATCGAGAGGAGTTCGTCGAGGCCGAACGGCTCGCGACCGAGGCGGTCGGCGTGTTCGAGAGAATCCCCGAGGCTGCTTACGAGCTCGCGTTGGCGCGCGTCACGCTGGGGCTCGCAAAGGCACGACTCGACAAAGACGCCGAAGCCGCGCCGCTCCTACGTCGCGCGGCCGACTCGTGCCTCGATCATCGCGAAGTCGCCGGCTACCTCGTGGCGTGCCATGAACTCGGGCGCGTCCAGCAGCGCGCGGGCGACGTCGAAGCGGCCGAAACCACGCTTCTCGATGCTTTGCGCTTCTGCCTCGATTCGACCGACAAGGGCACGATCGCCGCGGCACAGCGCCATTCGAAGTCGCTGCGATCGGCGCTCGTGGAACTCTACGAGTCGACCGGTCGCGCAGAGGCCGCGAACGTCATCCGCAGCCTGCAACGCGACTGAGACGGCCGCGCGCGGCGGCATCGTCGTGCGCTCACCGAATGTCGACGATGATCGCGTTCGTGAGCGAGACGGGCTTGATCTGACTCGTCGTGGCGGGGTTCACGGCGACCGCCTGGGCCGTCCACTTCGAGCCCGACGGCAGATTGGTCGCGTCGATCACGACCTGGTTCGGCTCGATGAAAACGGGCGCCGGCGACGGGTCGGTCTGGACCGTGCCGAAGTAGTTCGTCGGTCCCACGAGATTCGTCTTGCCGAGGTTGTTCTCGACGATGCTCGGACTGCCGTCGAGGAACGGGAAGCATGCCGGTCCGAGGTCGAGCGTTTGCGTGAGCGTGCTCGAGTCCGGGACGCCCGCGTTGAAGTGATAGACGAACTTGCCGTTCGAGCCCGAGACGCGCTGGAAGGCCGTCGAGATCGACGTGGTCGGGTCGACGGGAACCGTGTACGTTGCTCCGCCGAGGCTTCCGTTCACGAAGAGGACCAGCGTTCCCGGATCGCGGCCCTGGCAATCCGTGATGCCGAACGGGCGACACACGATCTTCTTCTCACCCGTGAGATTGTCGATGAGCACGATGTACCGGACCGCGTCCGTTGCAGGCCCCGCGAACGCCGCCCCGCTCGGACGGAACTCGTCGATGCCGTTGATGAACGTGCTGATTCCGCGCAGGTCCCACCGATCGGGGCAGTAGTTGCCTTCACAGTCGATCTGGCCGATGCGCGAGACCTGACCTTCAGCGGGGCGTCCCGACGAGATGACGAGCTCCGCGCGCCGGCATTCTTGCGGGAACGCAGCGTCGCCGAGGCCGTTCCCGAAGGCCCCGCCGCCTTGGTTGTCGGGGTTGCCGAAGTTGCAGATCATCGAGCAGCTCGAGAGGTCGATCCCCATGACCTGATCCGTCACGACGTTCTCGACGTAGAGCAGCTCGCGCGCCGTCTCGTTGCTGTCGATGACAGCCGGCCCCCACATCGCGGGCGCACCGACGGGAAGCGGACAATTCTGTCCGGTGGGAACTCCCGTGCCGAGGATGTACTCGGCGAGGAACGGCGGCGTGTTCGTGTGCACGACCCAGTACGTGTCGGTCGTGTTCGAGACCGCGATCCCGGTCGTCGTGACGACGCTGCCGGGCACGCCGGTCGTCCACGAGCTGATGAACGCACAGGATTCGTCGGTGCGAAACACGCGGAACGGCGATTGAAGCTCGCTCGAGACGAACTCGACCGGAGACGCGTCAGGGTCGATCGTGTCGACACCGAAGAGCGACGCCTGCGCCTGGACGAGCGGGATCGAGCAGACGACGCTCTCTCCCGCGAGCGTCGCGCTCGGCTCGAGCTTCACGGGCGAATCGATGAGAGCCGTACCCGCATCGACCTGCGCGCGCGCGCTCGCGGCACAGAGAACGAGCAGGAACGACCCGGCGACGAGCGGGCCGAAGGTACGCGAAATACGAATGAACATCAGAACGACTCCTCGATGCGTGAGCATGCCCTCGATTCCGGGATCCATCTTAAGCGAGGTTCGACGCGGTGTCCAAGGCTCGCGACAAGAGGATTCTGCTAGGGCCGCGGGGCCATGCCTCGGTCGCGAGCGGGCCGGGGCTCGCGGCTCGGCGGCTCAGGCCCCGCTCGCCGGGTCGCGCCGGGCTCGAGCTCGTCCTCGAAGCCCCCCAGCACCGCGATGGCATGCTCGTAGCCCGCGAGGTCGATCATTCCGAGAGACTGGACCATCCGCACCGCGACGATCTGCTCGGTCCAGACCGTGGGTTGGAGCGCTTGTTCGAACAGGGTTTCGAGCACGACGTCGTCGAGGTCGCGCGCAGGGGCGTCGGCCGGCGTGCGCAGTCCGTCGAGGCGGGTCAGCTCGTCGCGCGGTGCGCGCGCGAGCGCATCGACGAATCGGTCGCGAAGGCGTTCGTCCTCGGCGTGAGCGGCGGCGAGCTCGCTCCAGATCGGCTCGACCACGGCCGCGACGCGTCGACGTCGCCGGCTGCTCCGCCGCAGGGGTTTCTCGATCGTCGCGTCGTCGGATGCGAGATACGTGATCCAGTCGCGGAATCGCTCGCGCGCTTCGAGTCGCGACGCGACGTCGTCGAGGTCGCACGAGAAGGCGAGGACCAGCGCTCGCACGCACTCGCGTTCGCGCCCCGCGAGCGCCCCGTTGCGGCGCCGGATCTCGGCCGCGAGGGTCTCGACGCCGAGTCCGCGTCGTTCGAGCAGCTTCGCGAGAAGTTCGAGCCGTCGTCCGCGCTGCGATTCGAGCAGGCGGAACTCTTCCCATTCGCGCTCGGCGGCACCGAGTCGTCGCAGGTCGTCGGCGACGCGTTGACCCGGAGCGAGCGGTTGCAGGAGGCCTTCGCGCTCGAGGCCGAGGTACTCGGGATCGAACGCCGCGCGCAGGCGGACGGCTTCGAACACGATCGGCCGCCGCATGCGATGCAGCTTGCGCCGTGCGACCGCGAAGTCCGCGCGCGCCGCGCCGATCGTCGCCGGGCGCGACTCCGGATCGAGCACGTCCTTGACGATCGCGACGAGCCGACGCAGCGCGACCCACGTGAAGCGCAGCCCGACGCGCGCGAGGAAGAACGGCGCGAGGAACACGCGGCCCCGCGCGACGTGGCGCATGTAGAACTCGTACGGGTTCACCATGCGGCGTTCCTTCGGAAGCTCGTGGATCGGGAACGTCCCGAAGGTCTCGCGTACGAGGCTCACGCGGTCTTCGCGCAAGAGCTCGAGCACGCGATCGCCGAACCGGCGTCTCACGTCTTCGTCGCGTGCCGGATCCACGCTCAAGAAGTGCAACGCGTGGAACTCCGTCGTCCGATACTGGAGCGTCCCGCCCGCTCCCGAGATCTCGCCCTGGCCCGTCGCGACCCGTCCCGCAGCGCGGTGCTGCGAGATGCTCTCGCGCATCGCGAGCCACGATTCGTAGAGCGCCTTGTCGTCGGCGTGGGCGGCCTCGGCCTCGTCGAGCGGGATGCAGTGCTGGTTGTACTCGATCACGAGCCTCGCGGTGCGCTGCGCGATCGCGTGCGTGATGAAGTGAAACCACGGAGCCGGCCCGAAGATCCCGCCCTTGCCGCGATCGATGTCGAGCTTCTCGACGCGTCGTTGCCGGGCCTTCGTGAATCGCAGTCGGTTCTCGCGCACGTTCGCGAGCGTGAGGTTGCCGAGCAGCAGGTTCGCGATCTTCGTGTCGTTGCGATGGAACCACGCGCCGTCGACGAAGTTTCGGAAGAACAACACGACGAAGTCGCAGCGGTGCCAGTCGAAGCAGCCGTCGAGCGGATCGTCCGGGGCGGACGCATCGGGCTTCGGCATCGGGGCCGTGTCGGCGGTGTGCGTTCCGTCCCCGATCCGCGCGCACGACTCGGCGACGAGGCGCTCGCGCTCGGCATCGTCGATCTCTCGCGCGAGGCCGGCTTCCGGCAGGATCACGCGCTCGGCCAGATACGGCAGTCGCGTGCGCGCCCAGTCTTCCTTGGCGATCTCGGTGAGCGACAAGAGCTGCGCTTCGGCCACTTGATCGAAGAAGTCGACGGCCTGTCCGGCGATGCGTCGGAACCACAAGCCGAGCAGCAACGGGATGAGACACAAGATGCCGAGCAGCCACACGGGACCCGACAAGAACACGACGATCGTCGTGATGGCTGCGCTCAAGAACTCGAGTCGGAACAGGTGCACGAGGCCGTAGACGAACGCGAGCGCGAGCGCGAACATCACGAGGCGCTTCGTCGGACGCTCGAACGCCTTCACGAGATGCAGCCCCATGCGGTCGAGGAACTGGCTGCCCGTGATCGTGCCGTAGAGGTCGGTGAACCACGTGATCGCGCGGTAGAGCCAATCGAGGACGTCGGCGAATACGTGCCCGAGGCGCGCCGTGAGCCACAGCGGATCGGGCGCGCCCGCCGGGCCGATCACGAACCGCACGACGGGCAGGCGCCGCAGCACCGGCAAGCGGAACAGACGCAGCGACGACGAGATCTGCCGCGCGACGTCGGGCCCGAGGCGTTCGGCGACCTGCGTGTCGTCGAGCGTACGCAAGAGCGCGATGACTTCTTCGACGTGCACGTCGTTCGGCGCGGAGGTGCGGCGCACGTCGTGGTCGGCGGGGCGATGGGCCTCGCAGTGCGCGAGGGATGCGGTGACGAAGCGTGCGCGCCAGGCTGCGGCCACGGCGCTCGCGGAGGCCTCGAGGCGATCGAATCGTTCGGCGGTCGCGTTCGTGACGTAGCGGTCGAGGTCGCGCATGCGTTCGACGAGCGGGGGTTCGTCGTCGCTCGGAGTCGAGCCGCCGTGGAAGAACAGGATGTCGTGGTTCAACAGCCACGCGTTACGCTCGACGAGGCGGTCGGAAGCTCGCAACACGAACAGCAGCAGGCGAACGAAGCGGATCAGAGGTTGCAGCAAGCGCAACACCCGAAACACGCGGATGAGCCGCAGAATGCGGACCGTGCGCAGCGCGGGATCCGTCGACAGCGCCGCGAGCAATCCGAACGGGATCGCGGGCAGGAGCTCGGTGAGGAAGTGGCGTGCGAAATAGCGCGCGCGCCTCGGCGTGAGCGCCCAGCGCACCGCGAAGTCGAGCAGTAGAACGAAGCAGATCGCGGTGTCGACCCAGAGCGTCCATGGCATTACGCGATCGGGCGGCGGCGGGAAGTAGTGCTCGATGACGAGCAGTCCGAGCACGGCCACGATCAGCCAGAAGACGATCGACTCCCACACGCGTACGACACCGGGCTTGAAGATCCGCTCGAGGCGCGCCCGGAGAATGCGATCGGATCGCACGTCATCGAGCCGACGGATCATGCGAGCGAGCCGCCGCGCGGCGCGGCGCATACCGCCGGCATCGGCTTGCGTCGAGCGCTCGAGGTTGCGTCGGCCGCGTTGGATCGCGTCGAGCACGCGACGTCCTTCGGCGAGACGCGCCGGGGTCTCGTTCGCGCCGACGCGCGACGTGGCGTCGAGCGCGAGCATGCGGAGCTCGTCGAGTTCGCTCGTCATCAGCGACGCGAGCCGGATCGCCACCGTGCGTCCCTCGTTCGAGTGACACTGCGCGATACCCTCGAGACTTCCCGTGAACAGGCGTTCGAGCTCGTCGTCGATTCCGGCGCGGAGCTCACGAACCGCGTCAGCGTGCGGAAGCGACACCGAAACGGGCGGCGTGCTCGATCCGGGCGCGGTTCGCTCGGGCGTGTTCCCCGCGACGTAGGTGTCGACCGTATCGAGGTCGCGCCGCGCACGCCGCAGGGCCCGTGCGATACGGAACGAGGCCTCGACGTCTTTCGGAGTCGCGCCGGGATCGGCGATCGCGCGGGCTTGTCCGTAGAGGTGCGCGGCCCGTACCCAAGCGGCTTCGGCGCGGACTTCGGCGAGGCGCTCGACGGCCGGCGCATCGTGATGCAGGCGCGCCCCGATGTCGCCGATCTCACGAAACAAGAACGGCAACTCGTCGAGCGGCGGTCGACCGTGCGAATGACGCGCGGCGCGCCGGAGCAGGTAGCTGCGCGCCCGCAGCGAGGACGCCAGCCGTGCGGCGCATTCCTCGGTGAGCGAGGCATCCGCGAAGACCTCGCGTGCGTCGTCTTGGAGATCGTCAAGCGCATCCCCGAGGATCTCGGCCTCCGCCTCCGCGATCGGAGCGTCGTCGGCCTCGGCTGTGCCGCGCGAATCGGGGGCGCTGTCTTCGGTCGTGTCGCGGATCGCGGCGAGCGAGGCTTCGGCGCGGGCGTAGCTCGCCGCGGCCTCCTCGATGTCGCCTTCCGCCGTATGTCGATGCATCCGCGCGAGGTGATCTCGAATCTCACCGAGCCGCGCGGCGCGAGTCGGTACGTTCATGCGCGCCAGTCTACCGAAGCTTTCGGCGGGATGCTTCGCCGTGCTTGGCGGACATGCACGTGGAGGCTCGGAGGAACGTCGCGAACGAGTGCGTCGCGCGGGTCGTGGAAGGTGAGACTCGAGCCGTGACGAAGGCTCGGACCTCGAGTTCGCGATTTCTCGGAAATGCCAAAAAACGCACGAAACGACAGATTTCGAGGCTTTTTGCCCTTGTTGGATGCAAGCGCATTTGATCCCATATGCGCTTCAGTCGAAAACGAGGTCCTAGGCCTGGTTTCTCGTCGACCTGATGGCGATGAGAGTCCGGGGTTTTGGGCGGGACTTCGGAGATGACCCACAAGGTCGTTCCTCGTTCAGATGGAGAAGTGCCATGGCGAAGAAGAAGGCGAAGAAGAAGGCGACGCGCAAGAAGAAGAAGGCGGCCCCGGCGATGGAAATGCTCCTCGTCGGTAGCAAGACGAAGCTCGCGATCAAGTCGCACGACGTCAACGTTTCGGGCGATGCGCTCGAGGCGCTGAACAACGTCGTGTACTGGTACATCGAGCAGGCCGCGAACCGCGCGGCGTCGAACGGTCGCAAGACCGTCCGCGGTCACGACATCCTCGTCGTCTGAGTCGCGATTCGAAGCATCTCCTCGATTCTCGGCCGGTTTCACGATCGGCCGAGAATCGTCGGATTCCTGCCTTTCTGTGCCGTTTCCCGCAGGTCGGGCCTTTCCTTGCGGCACTCGTTTCCCCAAACGTCCTCGATCGGACGGCGGTGCGCCGACGTCGAGATCAGCGGGGCGTGAAGTTCAGACGGCGGCGCTGCGACCAGAGTCCGAGTCGGTGCGTGACCGGGCCGACGAGGTCGCACTTCGAGATGCACCCGAAGTGCCGGCTGTCGAACGACTGATCGACGTTGTCCCCGACGACGAAGTAGTGCTCGTTCGGGATGCGTTTGACGACGGGAACGACCCCGACGTGCCGAACGGTTGCGGCGACCGGCATCGATCGTGCATTCGCGAACGGGCGCGGGCGGTCGTCGTTTCGGTCGCCGTGCGAGGGTCTCGTGCTCGCGGGGATCGCAGTGGGAGCCACGTCGCGGGGCGCACGTTCGTGAGCCTCGAACTCACGGCCCGCGACCACGAGTCTGCCGTCGTGCCGTTCGACCGTGTCGCCCGGCAGTCCGACAATGCGCTTCACGAAGTAGCGCTCGGGGTCCTCGGGAACGCGGAACACGACGACGTCCCCGCGCTCGGGGGTCCGCGTTCGGTAGGCATCCCGGTCGACGAGTACGCGCTCCCCGTCACGCAGCGTCGGGACCATGCTCGTCTCGACGATGCGGAACGACTGCACGGCGTCGTGCCGGGCGATCGCGGTCCCGAGAATCGCCGACAGCACGACGGCGAGGGCCAGTCCGAGGCCGGTCCGTCGCGCCGGACGGAGTCCGCGCCGTGCCGGCCGAACCGCGGTGCGGGGATCGGCAGGTTTCGTGGTCATCGGGAAGGAGGACCGACGAATCCGCGCCGGGCGCGAAGAAAAATGACCGCGAATCGCGTGGGAGGGACGCCCGGGCGGGGAGAGCCGGAATGGCTGGCCCCCTAGGACTCGAACCTAGACTAACTGAGCCAGAGTCAGTCGTGCTGCCATTACACTAGGGGCCAGGATCCGGGCGTGGTCGCGGGGGTTCCGCGACAGACGGCACAGGGTAATTCAGATCCCCTTGCGGATCAAGCCGCTGGATCTCGAATGCGACGCGAGCGCCGAACCGCGATTCGGCGGCCTCGTCGGCGCATCGAAGTTCGACGGTCTCTCGCGTCTGAGCCCGTGTCAGAGGTCGACGACCTCCCCTTCTTCCGCA
This sequence comes from bacterium, assembly GCA_030433195.1. Lineage (GTDB taxonomy): Bacteria > Planctomycetota > JACOTG01 > JACOTG01 > JAUIME01 > JAUIME01. The sequence continues at coordinate 1,089 of JAUIME010000098.1, read as the reverse complement.
ACGCGAAAGCCCCGGCGCTCAATCTCGCGACGCGCGTCGCTCTTCGGATCGAGCGCAGGGTTCGTGTGGTTCAGGTGGATGAAGCGCACCTTCGCCCGCTCGGCCGCCGGCCGGTCGGCCAGGCGGTCCATCGTCGTGCGGATGAACGGATGCGGAAACCCCGACATGTCGCGCCCGGGGATCTCGCCATCGGCGAAGAACGTCGCGTCGAGGTACACCACGTCGACGTCGGCGAGTACGTCTTCGAGCCGCGTACCGGCTTCGTCCCACTCGTGCCAACTGTCGATGTCGGGCAAGAACAACACGGTCTTCGACGGCCCCTCGATGCGATACGCCACGACCTCGGAGTACTCCTGGCGATGCGGCACGACGAGCGGCACGACCCGAAGATCCGCGGCGAGCTCGACCGCACGACCCGCCGCGACTTCACGCAGCGCGATGTTCTCGTAACGCACGAGTTGGTCCCACGGCCCGTTCGTGCGCAGGAAATCCGCCATGCGCGGCATCGCGTACACGGGCACCCCGCGCGCACCGATCGACTCGTGCCCGAGGAACATCAACCCCGTGTAGTGGCCGACGTGCGCGTGCGTGAGGAAGATCCCGTCGAGCCCCGGTGCAGCCTTGCGCGGCGCCACGCGATCGAGCCGCCACAACTGCCACTTGAAGTCGGGCGTCGCCTCGAACATCCACCGCGCCCCGGTCCGCGGATCGACCAGCCCGAGCGACGTCGCGAGCCGCCGCCGCGTCGGATCCTCGAACGCGGGATCCGCATGCGACCCCGTCTGCGGAACCCCGCCGTCTTGCGCGATCCCGAGCACGACGACGTACGGCGTCGACGCATCGGAGCGCCCGGCTTCGTCGTGCGGCGGTGCGCCGGGGTACGGCGCCGACGGAGACGAACAGCCGACCGCGATCGCGACCACGAACGCAACGGCCAGTCCGACGTGGAGTGAGAGTCGAGCATGCATGCGCGACAGCGTCGTTCGTCGGCGAAGCGCGGTCAAGTCGAGCGCTCGATCTGACGGACGTCCTCGTGACGGATGCCGAACTTCGCGAGGTACTTGCGTAGGCGGTCAGCGTCGTTGCGGG
>JAUIME010000877.1 GCA_030433195.1 bacterium | reverse complement strand
CGTGGTCCTGGGTGCGCTACCGGCCCTCGAGCGTCGGCTGCTCACGCCCTGACCAGACTCCTGGAACGCAGCGTCTTCACGACGCGTCGTCGCGTGACCGGTCGCGTCTCGCGAAGACCGTGAAACAACTCACGAACGGGCGCGGCGTTCCGGTCGTGATCGACCACGTCGGCACCGATACGTTCGCGGGCAGCCTTCGTTCGCTCTCGTGGCAGGGGCGGTTCGTGACCTGCGGCGCGACGAGCGGTGCCGAAGCCAAGCTCGACCTGCGCCACGTGTTCTTCAAGTCACTGAGCATCCTCGGGTCGACGATGGGGAGCCGTGGCGAGCTCATCGAGATCTTGCGGCACGTCGAGGCGGGTCGGCTTTGTCCGGTCATCGCCGCCGAGATGCCGTGGACCGAGATCGCCGAAGCGCATCGCCGCCTCGAGGCGCGCGAAGTGTTCGGCAAGGTCGTCGTGACGCTCGAACCATGAGCCTCTCCGTCGACGCGCATTCGCGAAACCACGAAGCGGCGGATCGAGCCGCAAGGAGAGCGTCGTGACCGATTCGCCCGATACGAAGTACGAGACGCTGCTCGTCGAGTGCGACGATGCGGGCATCGCGCTCGTGACGCTGAACCGACCCGAGGTTCGCAACGCGCTGAACCGCGCGATGGTCGACGACCTGCGGCGCGCGCTCGGCGACCTCGACGCGCGCGGCGACGTGCGCGCGCTGTTGATCACCGGCGCGGGGGGCAAGGCGTTCCTGTCGGGGGCCGACATCGCGGAGCTTCGCGATCGCAAGAGCGCCGACGCGCTGGCGCGCATCAACGCGTCGTTGTTCCGCGAGATCGAAGACTTCCCGGCGCCGACGATCGCGGCGATCTGCGGCTACGCGCTCGGCGGCGGCTGCGAGCTCGCGATGGCGTGCGACCTTCGCGTCGCGGGTGCCTCGGCCAAGCTCGGTCAGCCGGAGGTCGCGCTCGGGATCATCCCCGCGGCCGGCGGGACGTATCGCATGCCGAAGCTCGTCGGTCTCGGCAAGGCGCGCGAGTTGATCTTCACCGGACGCATCGTCGATGCGGCCGAAGCCGAACGCATCGGGCTCGTGAATCAGGTCGTGCCCGACGACGACGTGATCGACGCGGCGCGCGCGCTGGCCGCCGAGATCGCCAAGAACTCGGCGCTCGCGGTGCGCTTCGCGAAGGTGTCGCTGAACGCTGCGTCCGACATGCCGACCGACGTCGCGATCCGGCTCGAGTCGAGCGCGCAGGCGGTGTTGTTCGAGGACGACGAGAAGTATCGACGCATGACCGCGTTTCTCGAGAAGCGCAAGAAACGGAGCGAGGGATGAGCGAAACGAACGCGAGACGCGCGGCCGTACTCGGCGCGGGCACGATGGGACACGGCATCGCGCAGGTCGCGGCGATGGCGGGCTACGCGACGACCCTGTTCGACATCGACGAGAGCGTGCTGGCGCGCGCGACCGACAAGGTCAAAGCCAACCTCGACAAGGGCGTCGAGAAGGGCAAGGTCGAGGCCGAGCTGCGCGACGCGGCGCTCGCCCGACTCGGCACGTCGACCGATCTCGAGCGCGCGGTCGATGGCGCCGAGCTCGTGATCGAGGCGGCTCCCGAGCGCATGGACCTCAAGAAGGATCTTTTCGCCAAGGTGAGCGCCGCGTGTCCCGCGGACGCGATCCTCGCGACGAACACCTCGTCGCTGAGCCTCACCGAGATCGCGGCCGCGGCGAGCTCGCCCGAGCGTGTCGTCGGCATGCACTTCTTCAATCCGCCGCACATCCTGCGGTTGCTCGAGCTCGTGCGCGCGACGCAGACGTCGGACGAAGCCCTCGACCGCGCGCGCCGCGCCGCCGAGGCGATGCAACGCGAGATCATCGTCGTGACCGATTCGCCGGGCTTCGCGACGAGTCGGCTCGGCGTCGTGCTCGGGCTCGAAGCGATTCGCATGGTCGAGCAAGGCGTCGCGTCGGCGGCGGCGATCGATCAGGCCATGCAACTCGGCTACGGCCACTCGATGGGACCGCTGCGCGTGAGTGATCTCGTGGGGCTCGACGTGAGACTCGCGATCGCCGAGT